>CAYVST010000108.1:0-11026 GCA_964454185.1 uncultured Alteromonas sp. | reverse complement strand
TTAACACATTGTGTCATATTCGTTATCGTGCCATTATTGTCATTAATGACACAATTATGGTCAAAACAGCCATCAATCACTCAAAGTTATTTTCAAAAATAAATTAAATTACTTTTATGAATAAAGCTCCCCACACAGTAACGGTATTCGGGTTCAATCATGCGCTCGCATCTGCCATTACTGGCGCACTCGACGTGTTTGCTTTTGCAGGTGTAAGTTGGCAGCGCATTCACCAGTTGCCAACAACCCCTAAATTTAACGTACAACTGGCCAGTACCCATGGACAAGCGTTTCAATGTTCAAACCAAATTACACTTCAGCCCAATATTGCAATTGAAGATGTATCACAAACTGATATTTTGCTAATTCCTACTATTGGCGGCGACATTGATGCTGCGCTTGACGACGTAAAGTCTCAGCTTATCCATATAAAGCGTTTACACAAAACGGGGGCTGACGTTGCCGCTAACTGCACTGGCACGTTTTTATTAGCAGAAACAGGACTGCTGGACCATAAGCCCGCCACGACGCATTGGGGGTATGCGGATAAATTCAAACAGCATTACCCTAATGTTCAATTACAGCCTGATAAAATGGTGACCGAGAAGGACTCTATATATTGCGCTGGAGGTGGGATGGCGTGGATTGATCTGTCCATATTGCTCATTGAGCGCTACTGCGGCCATCAAGTTGCGACTGACACAGCAAAATCACACGTACTTGATGTATCAAGAACCAGCCAAACTATCTACGCCAGTAGCAGACAACGCCACTTCCATTCAGATAAAGACATTAGTGCTGTGCAATCGTTTCTTGAAGCGCACCTTCACACGAAATTGTCGTTGGACGATGTTGCTCGAAAGCACAACATGACAGAGCGGACATTAAATCGACGCTTCAAAAACGCCTGCAACACCACACCGTGGCAATACCTTCAAAGTCTTCGTATTGAGAAAGCAAGAAAGTTACTTGAAACCACGAATAACCAGCTAGAGAAAATTGTTAACGCGGTGGGCTACGAAGATATGAGTTCCTTTACCCGATTGTTTAAAAAAGTAACAGGGCTGTCCCCCTCTCAATACAGAAGCAAATTCAAGCGATTAGGATGAGAATTGATTGCACAAAATGCTTCAAAACTGTGCAACTGGTCAAATTTAATGCAATCCAGGCACCGCATTAATAAAAGGCTACAAGCAAGTTGACACTAATTTTGCACAAATATGGGGTTTTTATGACGAACTTTGTGTAAAATGCAGCGCCAAGCATGAAGTATTAACTTTTATGCCCAAAACACTACAAAAGTAAAATGTTAAAAATCATCTTGGTGGAAACATGAGAACATATAAAATCGCCTCGCTAGCACTCGCTGTTAGTGCCGCGTTCAGCTCGTCAGTTCTTGCACAAGAGGCCGAAACAACACAAAAAAAAGAAGCCTCACTTGAACAGATTACCGTAACTGCACAAAAACGTACGCAATCGATTCAAGAAGTACCTATTTCTGTTGCAACACTTAGCGGTGAAAAATTCGAAAGCCTATTCTCTGGCGGTGAAGATATCCTTGCACTAGCGGTTCGTGTACCTGGCCTATATGCCGAGTCTTCGAACGGTCGTGTTGCTCCGCGTTTTTACATTCGCGGCCTAGGTAACACCGACTTTGACCTAGCGGCATCTCAACCTGTTTCGATTATCATGGACGAAGTGGTAATGGAAAATGTGGTTCTTAAGAGCTTCCCATTATTTGACGTTCAGCAAGTCGAAGTTCTTCGCGGCCCACAAGGCACGCTGTTCGGTCGTAACACGACAGCGGGTATCATTAAATTCGATACGGTAAAACCAACTCAAGATGTTGAAGGCTATGCGAAAGTGGGCTTTGGCTCGTTTGGCACAACAAACATCGAAGGCGCAATTGGTGGTGGTCTGACTGATGAGTTATCAGCCCGTCTTTCTGTACTTTCACAAGAGCGCGACGATTACATTGATAATGCTTTTACTGGCGAAAACGATGCAATTGGTGGCTATGATGAAAAAGCTTACCGCTTACAGCTTCTATGGGAACCGTCTGCAGATTTCTCGGCACTTCTAAACGTTCACGGTCGTGAACTAGAAGGTACTGCGTCAATCTTCCGTGCAAATATCTTTGATAAGGGCAGCAACGACTTAAATGCAAACTACGATCGTGAAACGGTATTCTACGATGGTGATTTGACCGGTGACGGTATCGACAACAACCCTCAAGAGTATGACGGTTTTGGTACTTCACTAAAACTTGAATACGACATGGATACCGTTACGTTTACGTCAATTTCTGCACTTGAAACTGCAGAAGGCTCTAGTTTAGGTGACATCGATGGTGGTTTTAACCGTCCTGACGGTACATCTGGTCCGGGCTTTATTCCATTTTCTGCGGTAACACAAGACCGCTTGAATGACCTTGAACAGTTCACGCAAGAGTTCCGAATTGCTAGTAACACACGTGATGCGGTTAACTGGCAAGTGGGTGCGTTCTACTATGACGCATCATTTAATGTAACCAGTGTTGATGGCTTCTTTGGTGCCACCACCGTTTTCCACGATAATCAAACGTGGGCACTGTTTGGTCAAAGTTCTTACCAGGTCAATGATAAGCTAAATATCACAGGTGGTATTCGTTATACTCACGATTCAAAGAGTCTGGTGGTTGGCGACCAAAACGTTGATGGCTTCGCAGTTGTTATCGGCGCAGCGAGCATTCAAGATTACGAAGACATCGATGTTGATGACGGTCAAATGAGCTTTGAGTTAAGCGCCAACTACCGCGTAACCAGCGATATGTCATTGTTTGCTCGTTTTGCTAATGGCTTCCGCGCACAGACAATTCAGGGTCGTGACGTGGCATTTGAAGGTTCTCCTTCTGTGGCAGATGCTGAAACCATTAACTCGTTCGAAGTTGGTATTAAATCTGACCTGCTTGACGATACACTCCGTCTAAATGCTGCAGCGTTCTATTACACTGTGGATGATATGCAATTCTCTGCTATCGGCGGTGGTAACAACTTTACTGCGCTGGTTAACGCAGACCAAGGCGAAGCATATGGTCTTGAGGTTGACGCACAGTGGTTAGCCACTGATGAACTAACGTTCACAGCAGGTTACAGCTACAACCACACTGAAATTAAAGACGATACGCTAACGGTATCACCATGTGGTACTAACCCAGCGTTTGGTTCTACAGGTAACTGTACCGTTACAGACCCTCGTCCAGATGGTTTTGTGGCATCAATCGATGGCAACCCATTCCCACAAGCGCCTGAGTCAATTTTCAACTTTACGGCACGCTATGCAGTACCTATGGGTGATGACGGCGAATTCTTCGTATTCACCGACTGGGCATTCCAAGGTGAGACAAACATCTTCCTATACGAGGCTGTAGAATTCACTACTGACAACAACTTTGAGGGTGGTTTGCGTATTGGTTATGAAAACTTTGCGCACAACTACACCGTTGCCTTGTTCGGCCGCAACATTACCGACGAAGACAACGTAAAAGGTGCTATCGACTTCAACAACCTAACAGGTATCGTAAACGAGCCTCGCGTTTGGGGTGTGGAGTTTAAATACACTTACTTCTAAGACATTGTCTGGGTAGCAACGCTACTTATACAGTCACATAAAAAAGCGGTGGTACTTCTGTACCGCCGCTTTTTTTATGCTGCTAACTGCATATCTGTCGAGGTTCTTTGCACAAGTTGATGTAACTTGCGACACACTTTTACCCAACGTGCAATTTTTTGGTAATACACCTGTTCAATCAGCTCTCCTTTCTCATCAAACAAAAAGCTCGCTAACTTTCCTTTATTTCCTGGCATGTAAAAGTGATGCACTGTGAAACTGCGAGACAATGGTGCACTCACTACTTTTTGATACATGCAAAACGGTAACGCGTTTGCGCGTTGATCACCGCCAGTAAGCCTTGCCCTTCTTTGAAATGAATCGTACCCAAGGTCGGCCATAATACCGTGCTTAGATATTAGCTGATCAATGGCTTTTACCCCTGTTTGCATTTTCTATCTCCCGCAATCAATTAGACTCAAAATAAACCATACTGATATTTATACAGTATATGTTCATTTGATTAAAATGCAAACAAAAAAGCCGCTCATTCGAGCGGCTTTTTAAAAAAATGCGAAAGCGTTGAGTTAGCTTGCGCTATTTAAATGGCTATCAATGGGTGTCTGGGCTTGTCGGCGACCTTTGAAGACTTTCTTTATGTCATCCAAAATAAGATAAAGCGCAGGTACTAACAACAAGGTAATAATGGTTGCAAATAGAATACCGAATGCCAAAGAAATCGCCATCGGAATTACAATTTGCGCCTGCAAACTACGTTCAAAAACAATGGGCATCAAACCCATAAACGTAGTTAGTGACGTAAGAATGATCGCTCTGAAACGCTGAGTACCAGCGCTAATAGCGGCATCCATCAACGAGAGGCCCTCTTTTCTTGCTCGGTTTACAAAATCAACCATGATCAAGCTGTCGTTAACCACCACGCCTGACAGCGCAATGATGCCGCATATCGATAATACACTCACTGCCATACCAAGCACTAAGTGACCGACAATAGCCCCTACGATACCAAATGGTATAACCGACATTATGATAAACGGTTGGCTATACGACTTAAGCGGTATTGCCAGTAAGGTATAAATAGCGAACAAAGCAAACAGTAGCCCCTGCATTAAGCTAAACATGGCGTCAGCTTGCTCTTTTGCATTACCCTGTAATTGGAATTCTACGCGCGGATAACGGTCAAGAAGATCAGGCATCGCCTTTTCAATCACCTCGTTGGTAATTTCAGAAGGGTCCATTAGGGCCTTATCAACCACACCAGTAACAGTCACAGAACGCTTACCATCGACTCGGATTATGGAGTCAAAGCCCTGTCCTACAGTGAACGTGGCTACTTGTTCAAACGGAATCTCTTGCCCACCTGGAGCCCGTATACGCATATTCTCTAAATGTTCTATCGAACTACGTTCGTTCTTTGGATAACGAACCATGACTTTTATTTCTTCGTCATCTCTTTGAATACGCTGAACTTCAGCACCATAAAATCCAAAACGTACTTGTTGCCCCAACTGCTGTAGCGTTATTCCTAACGCATCAGCCTGTGGTTTAAGTGCAAGCTGAATCTCTTCACTTCCGCCTGAGAACGTGTCGTTAATATCAGTAACACCTTCATAGCCTTCTAGCACATCTCTAAGCTCTTGGCTTATGGCACGAAGCGATTTGATATCACTAGAACTGAACTCAAAGCTTAAATCTGCACCGCCACCAGGGCCGCCAGGTGAACTAATATTGAATACTTTTACCCCTGGAATTTCAGGGAGTTCAGCACGCCACATTTCTTGTATTTCAAAATCAGTTAGCGTTCTCGTCTCACCTTTCGTTAACTCAGCAAATATTTCACCACCAAGATTACCATTATCAAAAGTCACGGCGTGCTTTATCACATTCTCACCCGTGTCTTTTGCTACTTTGTCGTCCATACGATGCATAGCGCCGCGAAGCGTATCAAGTACCTTATCGCGCTGCTCTAGCGATGAACCTGGCTCCAACTCAAAACTTGCTATCATGAAGTCGCTTGGAATACTTGGGAAGAATACAAAACGCACAATACCGCCGCCGAACATACCAATAGTAAGAATGAGCATGGCTAAAAACACCGCCACAGTGGTGTAGCGATTACGCACAGCTTTCGCTAGAAACGGCGCGTATTTATTGTTGATAAACGTTTTGATGCCTTCGCTGAAAAAGTCTCTAAAACGCTGAAAACCGTTTGCTTTTGCTGGGTCGTATGGCTTTAGCTTCATGTGCACTAAATGCGCAGGTAGAATTAGCTTAGACTCAATCAACGAGAAAACGAGACAAACGATAACAACCATACCAATGGTTTTCCAGATGATACCGAATGGACCTGATACCATTAGCATCGGCGAGAATGCCGCTATAGTGGTCAACACCCCAAAGGTGGCAGGCATTGCCACTTTTTTAACGCCGGCAATAACGTTATCTGTACTATGGCCTTTCTTGTCTATCTCAGAGTATGCCGATTCGCCCATAATAATGGCATCATCAACTACGATACCAAGTACTAGAATGAACGCGAATAGACTTAACATGTTTATGGATACACCTACCATATCCAATGGCATGACAAGCAACGTTCCTAAGAAGCACACAGGTAGTCCCACAATTACCCAAAACGCCAATTTAATTTTGAGGAACAACGAAAGCACTAAGAATACTAATAGCGCTCCAAAAAACATGTTTTCAAGCATCATATTAAGGCGATCAGCAAGATAGAATGAGCTATCTCCCCATGTATCAGCCGTTATATGCGCTGGAAACTCTTGTTTTTTGGTGTCTACGTAGTTGTTGACCTGTTCTGATATCTCTAGGGCATTTTGATCGCCAACAGCCCGAACACGAAGACTGACCGCGGGTTTATCGTCGAAAAGCGCGTATTGATTGTTCTCGATAAAACCATCATTGATATACGCGACATCGCCTAGCGTTACGCGAGTACCGTTCGCATTTGTCACCAAAATAATTTGTGAAAAGTCCCACCCAGTATACGCTTGGCCTTTTGTTCTCAGCAGAATATCGCCGTTCTCAGTACGAATAGAGCCACCGGGTAAATCAATACTTGTTTGGCTCAAACGAGCAACCACGTCAGCAAAGGTTAAATTGTATTTCTGTAAATCGACTTCTGAGAGCTCAACGGATATCTCGTAGTCTCTGGCACCGACCACTTGAACGCTGGAAATACCGGGCAAGTTAGCAATGTCATCTCTTAAGTCTTTGGCAAACTCTTTCAGTTCACGCTCTGTTGCATCACCATAAACAGATAACCAGATAACGTCTTGCTGAAGTTTTTGACTATAAATAACGGGTTTTTCGGTATCCGCGGGAAAACGTGGAATGGCATCAACTTGCACCTTTACTTCGTCAAGCAGTGATTGCACGTCGTAGTCTTCTTCAACCTGGATACTAACGGTGCCCATGCCTTCAACGGCGGTCGAACTTAATTGCTTTATCCCTTCTAAATCTTTAACCGCTTCTTCAATTTTTAGCAGAACACCTTCTTCTACCTCTTGCGGTGCAGCACCTAAATACGGCACGCGAACACTAATCACGTCAATTTCGAAGTTGGGAAACACCTGCTTTTGAATATTAGCGGCACCAAAAAGGCCCCCTACTATAAGCAGCCACATCAGCAAGTTCGCCGCAACGTTGTTGCGAGCAAACCATGCGATAAGGCCGCTTTGCGTATCGATACGGCTCATTGTTACTCTCCACCTGCAGTTGCGGTTTCAATGGCGTCGCTGTCTTCGCCTTTATCCGATTCAGCTTCTTCAGACAACACGGGCTCATCGCCAGGAAGACGCACTTTCATGCCGTTATAGGGGTTAGGAACGGGTGACATCACAACAAGACTGCCTTCCTCTATTCCGCTGCGAATAAACACGTCCTGAGCAGTAGTACGCGCAACATCAACAACTTGTATCTCAAGCTCTCGGTTATCATTAACAGTCAAAATCGTGTTATCCAGTCTAAGAATACTGCGCGGTAAGACAACCAGCGCTTCGTTCTGGCGTGAAGTAATCTGCGCTTCCACAAACTGGCCAAAGCGTAATGGCGCCGCATGTGTACCATTAACATTATAGGGGTCTTTTACCTCAACAATTGCATACACTACGCGGCTTCCTGTATCGAGTATGCCTTCAGAGCGGACGAGGTTCCCCTCCCATGAACGCGCGGTTCCACCAACAGAAGCTTGTAGTAATACAGGTGCTCCCTCACTTGACTGGCTTGCAATGTTCACAAACATGAGGTCGCTGTCGGTGATCGGCAGGCGAACTTCGGCGGTATCTGTTGAGTAAATCGTGCCAATGGGTGAACCCGTTGCTACAAATTGGCCCAAATCAATATTTCGCTCTACAACAATACCGTTGTATGGCGCAGTAATTCTTGTTCTCTGCAAATTGCGCTTTGCACGCTCTAATTTTGCTTCTGCAGCCTTAACATTTGCTTGCTCTTTGGCTAACTGAGGCTTACGCAAACCAAGTTCTGGTGGTGCTACACTGTTAACCGAACGCC
The DNA here is from genome assembly GCA_964454185.1 of uncultured Alteromonas sp. GTDB lineage: Bacteria > Pseudomonadota > Gammaproteobacteria > Enterobacterales > Alteromonadaceae > Alteromonas. The sequence goes on along the minus strand of CAYVST010000108.1, from coordinate 2,884 downwards.
ATTCTTGTTCAGCAACTTTGCCGCGAGCAATTTCTTCTTGAAGTGCAGCTTGCGCTTGCGCCAACTCTGCTTCAGCCAGCTTTAGGTCTGTTTTGTAATCATCTTGCTCAAGGGTAGCCAGTACATCGCCCTTTTTGAAAGTTCCGCCGGCAATAAAGCTATCAGATAAACTCACCACTTGACCGCTCACCTGTGCACTCAACGCAGTTTTGTTACGAGGAACAACATTACCTTGTGAGTTAACAATAAAGTTTACGGCTTCAGCATTGACTGTTTTTGCCTCAACTAAAAATGCAGGTATTTCTACAGGCACTTGTTCTGGAGGTTTGCGTGAACTGATCATTACAGCAGCAGCAATAAATGCCGCGATGATAATGACAAGCGGAATACCACTTTTCATTAAGACGGAGTTTTTCATTTACTATCCCTAGGAATACCGCACATGGATGGCCAGCGGATGTAGAAGCTGACACTCAGGTAAGACGCCTTTCCCGCCATGGCAAGCGAATTTAATTTATTATTTTGACCGTAGTAGTTTACTTCTTTTAATTAAGAAGCGCTTTATAAGATTGTTAAATTTTGTGTACAGGCACAGCCGCCTTTCACACACATAAAGCGTACTGCTTATCTAAAAAAGCCATCTACCTGAAGGTAGTAATATAAAAAATTATCAAAAGATTACAAACGAAGATTGATAAATCTGTATTTTTCGCTGATTATTTAAGCACTCATTGTATATGAGTCAACCAACAACTGTTTCATTTAACGTTTGTTAGCGTTGCAGTTTTGGATTTTGAGAATTCGCTACGTTGAAGGGAAAACACATTATGAGTCTTAAAAAACAATACCTTAAATCTAAACCTTTGTGCAAAGTAACGTTTCGTCTAGATGCCGAAGCAGCGCGTGATGCCAAAGAAGCAGAACTTTGTGGGGACTTTACTGATTGGAAAGCACAGCCGCTTACCATGAAGAAGCTTAAAAGTGGCGAATTCACTCTTACTGTCAATCTAGAGACAGAGCACGAGTATCAATTTCGTTATCTTCTAGACGGTGAAAAGTGGGAAAACGACTGGGAAGCTGATGCATATGTACCTTCTCCAGTAAGCTTTGATGACAACTCTGTTGTACGCGTATAACTACATTTCACAATAACAATACTCTTTCCCTACAAAAAAAGGCTGCCTTAAAAAGAGCAGCCTTTTCATTTTTTCAAACTACTAAGTTCGCCATGCGCTACAGCGTACCTTCTAGCTCCGGCAGTACATCAAACAAGTCGCCTACCAAGCCATAGTCGGCGACTTGGAAAATTGGCGCTTCTTCGTCTTTGTTGATAGCAACAATAACTTTAGAGTCTTTCATACCTGCTAGATGCTGAATTGCGCCTGAAATACCAACGGCGATATAAAGCTGAGGCGCAACAATTTTACCTGTTTGGCCAACCTGCATATCGTTGGGTACAAATCCAGCGTCAACCGCTGCGCGCGATGCACCAATAGCTGCACCAAGCTTGTCGGCAATGCCTTCTAGCAACGTGAAGTTCTCGCCGTTTTGCATACCGCGACCGCCAGAAATAACCACCTCTGCTGCGGTAAGCTCTGGACGCTCTGATTCAGTAAGCTCTGCTGATACAAAGTCAGACTTTTCGCTACCTTTAACTACATCAATTGCCGCTACGTCTGCACTACCGCCTGTTGAAGCTGCATCAAATGACGCTGCACGAACGGTGATAACTTTCTTCGCATCAGACGATTGAACTGTTGCAATGGCATTACCTGCGTAGATTGGGCGAACAAACGTGTCTTCGCTTTCTACACCGATGATGTCAGAGATTTGTGCAACATCTAATAGCGCTGCGACGCGAGGCATAAAGTTTTTACCTGTTGTTGTTGCCGCTGCAACAACATGGCTATATTCGCTCGCTAACTCAATCACTAGGTCAGCTGTGTTCTCAGCTAGCTGGTGTTTGTATGCCGCATTGTCTGCAACCAGCACTTTTGCTACACCGTCAATTTGAGCCGCAGCTTCTGCAACCGCTTGGCAACCTTCTCCAGCAACAAGAACATGAATGTCGCCACCCATTTTTTGCGCTGCATTTACAAGCTTATGCGTTTCAGTTTTTAAGCTTGCATTATCGTGTTCTGCATATACGAGTACGCTCATGAGATCACCTTTGCTTCATTTTTCAACTTATCTACCAGCTCAGCAACGTCTGCTACTTTAATACCGCCTTCGCGCTGAGGTGGAGGCGTTACTTTTAATACCTTGACGTTTGATTCAAGTGCTACACCAAAATCGGCAGCCGCTTTAACATCTAACGGCTTACGTTTCGCTTTCATAATGTTAGGTAGCGACGCATAACGAGGTTCGTTTAAGCGAAGGTCTGTTGTAACGACCGCGGGTAGAGAAAGCGCAACGGTCTGAAGACCACCGTCGATCTCGCGAGTAACGTTCACTTTTTCACCGTCAACAACCACTTCTGATGCGAAAGTACCCTGCGGCATACCAGTAAGCGCCGCAAGCATTTGTCCTGTTTGGTTGTTATCAGAGTCAATGCTCTGTTTACCAAGAATTACCAGCTGAGGTTGCTCTTCTTCAACGACCTTTGATAAAAGCTTTGCCACTTGAAGTGAATCAAGGTTTTGGTCGGTATCAATTTGAATACCACGATCAGCACCTAGGGCTAGCGCTGTACGTATTTGTTCTTGGCAGCTTTTGTCGCCAATTGAAACAACAACGATTTCAGTGGCTACGCCTTTTTCTTTTAGACGAACGGCCTCTTCGACGGCTATTTCGCAAAATGGATTAATGGCCATTTTCGCGTTAGTAAGATCTACGCCTGATTCGTCGGCCTTCACTCTTACCTTAACGTTGTAGTCGATCGCGC
>CAYVST010000107.1:0-11371 GCA_964454185.1 uncultured Alteromonas sp. | reverse complement strand
TTGGTGAAGGCATCGAGAAGAAGACTGAAGACTTCGCTGCTGAAGTAGCTGCTCAGATGGAAGCTGCTAAGAAATAATTTTGCGTTTGTCTTTTGCATTGCGCAATAGTTAGATAAACTAAAAAGCACCTCACTTGAGGTGCTTTTTTATAGCTGCCTATCATTGTTGTTGCCATGCACGGATAACAGTGTGAAGCTATGAAATTGGGTCTAAGCAATAGCGTTAAAGAGCCCTTGAATCAGTTAACACCATACTAAGTCGTTTTGTCCTATGTTTTTTTCCTCGTTATGGGTAAAAAGATATAGGACAAAACGGGTTTACGAGGACATTTCAAACTATGAGTATCACACCAAAATCAGCATATCGTCGCATTCTTTTGAAGCTTAGTGGTGAAGCCCTAATGGGTGAAGAAGGTTTCGGCATTGACCCTAAAGTGTTAGACAGAATGGCTCAAGAAATTAAAGAGTTGGTTGAGCTAGGTGTTCAAGTTGGCCTCGTTATCGGCGGTGGTAACTTGTTTCGCGGTGAAGGCCTTGCAAAAGCAGGAATGAATCGCGTTGTCGGTGACCACATGGGCATGCTTGCGACGGTAATGAATGGTTTAGCCATGCGTGACGCGTTACATCGTGCATTTGTTAACGCCAGAATGATGTCTGCTATTCCGCTTAATGGTGTATGTGATGCCTATAACTGGGCTGAAGCGATTAGCCTCTTAAAGTCAGGACGTGTTGTTATATTCTCCGCCGGTACGGGAAATCCATTCTTTACTACAGACTCTGCTGCTTGTCTGCGCGGTATTGAAATTGAAGCTGACGCTGTATTGAAAGCGACCAAAGTAGACGGCGTATATAGCGATGACCCAGTTAAAAACCCAGAAGCAACGCTTTATGATGAGTTGACTTATCAAGAAGTATTAGAGAAAGAACTTAAAGTGATGGACTTGTCAGCGTTCACTTTAGCCCGCGATCACAGTTTACCCATTCGTGTGTTCAACATGAATACGCCAGGCTGCCTAAAGCGTGTAGTGATGGGCGAAAAAGAAGGTACAGTGATCCGTCACGCTGACAACGATTAATTAAGAACAATAGGATACAAATCGTGATTGATGAAATTGAATTAGATGCGCAAGAGCGCATGGAAAAGAGCCTTGTTTCACTAAAAGGTCAATTCAGCAAAATTCGTACTGGACGCGCACACCCAAGTCTTCTTGACGGTATTATGGTGCCGTACTACGGTGTTGATACTCCGCTAAAGCAGGTTGCTAACGTGGTTGCTGAAGACAGCCGCACGCTTGCACTAACTGTGTTTGATAAGAGCGCTATTCAAGCGGTTGAAAAGGCTATTATGCAATCTGACTTGGGCCTCAACCCTATGAGTGCCGGTGGTTCAATTCGCATTCCACTTCCTCCGCTTACAGAAGAGCGTCGTAAAGACCTTATTCGTGTAGTACGTAATGAAGCAGAAGGTGGCCGCGTTGCCATTCGAAATATTCGTCGTGATGCCAATGGTGACGTAAAAGATTTGCTGAAAGAAAAAGAAATCAGTGAAGATGAAAGCCGTGCTGCAGAAGAGAACATTCAGTCAATCACTAATGACTTCATCAAAAAAGTTGACAGCATGCTTGCTGACAAAGAAAAAGAACTGATGGAAGTATAAGTAAGTATTATGATTGGAAAGCGGTTAAACGCAGCCAAATCGACTGAAGTGGTAGAGCCGGCAGCTAATGCCGGCCCTAAACATGTTGCGATCATAATGGATGGCAACGGTCGTTGGGCGCAAAAGAAAGGGAAAATTCGTACTTTCGGTCACAAAGCCGGAGTAGAATCTGTGCGTGCCGTGGTGCGTTTTGCACGTCAAAATGCCATTGAGTCACTCACGCTTTTTGCGTTCTCTAGCGAGAACTGGAAGCGTCCCGAAGAAGAAGTTAGCGTACTGATGGATTTGTTCAATCTTGTATTGAACAGTGAAGCGAAGCGCCTTCATAAAAATGGTGTACGCCTAAAAATCATTGGCGATGTAAGTGCCTTTGATTCAAAACTGGTTGAGAAAATTCGTAAAGCTGAACAGATGACTGAAGGTAATCAGGATTTGGTGCTTAATATTGCAGCAAATTATGGGGGGCGCTGGGATATCGTAAACGCTGCTAAACAGCTTGCTCAACAAGTTAAAATTGGTGATATCGACGTAGATAGCATCGATGAAGATGCCTTCAATTCTCATATTTCTACCGCAAATCTTCCTGAACTCGATCTTCTTATTCGCACTGGCGGCGAACATCGTATAAGTAACTTTCTATTATGGCAGTGTGCTTATGCTGAATTGTATTTCACGGACGTTCTATGGCCGGATTTCAACGAAGATGTTTTTCAACTCGCTGTAGATGATTTTAATGTTCGCCAACGCCGTTTTGGACTTACTGGTGAGCAAATTGTTACAGCCGATGGTTAAGACCATGCAGGCAATTATCAGGCATCTCCTGGTAACGTTAGCCAAGGGCAAGCTATGCTAAAACAACGAATTATAACTGCATTAATCCTTGCGCCACTGGCGCTTTATGCCATTCTTTTTCTCCCTATTTTTTGGTTCGAAATCGCGATTGCTGGCGTTGTCGGCATCGGCGCTTATGAATGGGCAAATATGTCTGGTGTTTGCGAACGACCTAAAAAATTAATGTATCTGGTGGGCGCTTTTGGGTTATGTATAGTGCTTTCACTTATTGTAGATGCCGACACCATTTGGTACCAGGGCCAACTTCACGGCTTGTACAAAGGCATATTGACGGTCTCTGTCCTTTGGTGGATTGCTTCATTGTTTATGGTGCTAGCTTATCCTAAATACACAGGCTTTTGGCGCGAAAGCAAAAGCGTGAGAACGGTTTTTGGTGCTCTGACGCTTATCCCAACGTGGGTGGCGGTGATCGCGCTTAAAACAAGTCTGTATGACGTCGACCACCACTATGGCACCTCGCTAATATTTTATGTACTCGGTATTGTATGGGCTGCAGACATTGGTGCTTTCTTTGTTGGCGTCAAGTTTGGTCGCCATAAGCTTCGCCCCAATGTGTCTCCTGGCAAGAGCTTAGAAGGTCTGCTAGGTGGCGTCGCTGCTTCCTTTGCTATTATTGCTTTCGCTGCATTGCATTATCAAGTTGAGCCATCACGTATTTGGTTACACTTTGTAGTTGGGTGTATTACGGTTGCTGTTTCTGCTTTGGGCGATTTAAATGAAAGCATGCTCAAACGTTGTGCAGGCATAAAAGACAGTGGGAAGATTCTGCCCGGTCACGGTGGTGTTCTCGATAGAATTGATAGCCTAACTGCAGCCTTTCCAGTGTTCGCGTTCTGCTATGTGACGTGGATGGCATAATGCAAACGGTTACTGTTCTTGGAGCCACTGGCTCTATCGGTTGTAATACCCTTGATGTTATTGGCCGTCACCCTGATAAATATCGGGTTTTTGCGATAACGGGCAATTCACAGCTTTCACTGCTTATGGAGCAAGCGGTTAAGTGCGCGCCTCGTTATGTGGTTGTTGCTGATGAGTCATTGTATGCACAGGCCTGTGAGATGGCGAAGGCATATCGTGTCGACGCTGAAGTGTTATGTGGTTCTGATGCACTGGAGAATGTGTCTAGTGCGCCAGAGGTTGATGCGGTAATGGCAGCTATAGTGGGTGCCGCGGGGCTACTCCCCACGCTTGCTGCTGTAAAAGCAGGGAAACGGGTAATGCTTGCCAATAAAGAAGCGTTAGTGATGTCAGGTGCGCTCTTTATTGAAGCCGCTAACCAAAGTGGCGCTACCATTTTACCGATTGACTCTGAGCATAATGCCATCTTTCAGTGTCTGCCCCATGACTATCAATATGGTAATTTCCACAATTCCGGCATTCGGAAGATACTGCTTACAGGGTCAGGTGGGCCGTTTAGGTCTCGAGATTTAAATACGTTCTCGTCTATCACCATTGATGAAGCCAGCACACATCCTAACTGGTCTATGGGAAAAAAGATAACCATCGACTCTGCTACCATGATGAATAAAGGCTTGGAGTTTATCGAAGCATGCTGGCTATTTGGTGCGGGTGCTGACGACATTGATGTTGTTATTCATCCTCAAAGTATTATTCATTCAATGGTGCAATACATTGACGGGTCGGTCATTGCGCAAATGGGCAACCCTGATATGCGCACGCCCATAGCATATGGTCTAGCTTATCCTGAGCGAATTGATGCCGGCGTATCTCCCCTAAATTTTGCTGAGTTAGGTGACTTTAGTTTTCAAACCCCGTGTTTTGAACGCTACCCGAATTTAAAGTTAGCAATTGAAGCGTGTAGAGAGGGGCAGTGCGCCACTACGCGTCTTAATGCTGCTAACGAAGTAGCAGTAGCGCACTTCCTTGAAGGGCGCATTCAGTTTTGCGATATTGCTCGGGTCAACGAAGCCACGTTAGATTCTATGCCCGCGGTGAAAGTTTCTTCCATTCAACAGATTATTGAGCAAGATATTTTAGCCAGAGAAAAAGCAAACGACATTATTAGAGGTAAGTTCCAGTGCTAGCATTTTTTTGGAGTCTTGGTGCTTTCGTTGTCGCCTTGGGTATTTTGGTGGCGGTTCATGAGTGGGGACACTTTTACGTTGCTCGCAGATGTGGTGTTCAAGTTGAGAGATTTTCAATTGGCTTTGGAAAGCCAATTTGGCGAAAGCTAAGTAAATCAGGTACTGAATACGTTATCGCTATGATTCCTCTTGGGGGATATGTACGTATGCTCGATGAGCGTATTGACGATGTCCCGCCGCAGTTAGCCGATAGCGCCTTTAACAACAAGCCAGTACTACAGCGCATGGCTGTTATTGCTGCCGGTCCTGGTGTAAATTTTATTTTCGCATTTTTCGCATTGTGGCTCATGTATTTGGTTGGTCTAGATACCGTTAAGCCTGTAGTGAAAACGGTAGAGCCAGACAGTATTGCCGCCTCAGCGGGGGTAGCGAATGGCGATGAAATAATCAAAGTTGGTTCTCGTGCTACGCCTGATTGGGAAGCAGTCAATTTCGAACTCGTGTCCAACATTGGTGCTGAAAGTGCGCTAATAACGGTTAAAAAATCATCGGGTGAAGAAAAAGAACTGACATTTACACTGTCTTCTTGGAACTTTGACCCAGATAGCGAGTCTCCATTAAGCAGCTTGGGACTTACTCCTTTTCGTCCAGACCCAACATTAGACGTCGGATTTGTCGGAGAGGGAAGTGCGGCTCAGCAGGCAGGTTTACTGCCAGGTGATACGCTGATTGCACTAAATGGAAACAAGTTGTCATCATGGGATGGCCTTGTTGAGGTTATTGTCGATAACCCTGGCGAGCGTATTGCGCTTGACATAGAAAGGGATGGACAACGCCAAACGGTACATGCCACGATAGCGCGCCGCGATACTCCACAAGGGCAAAGTGGGTATTTAGGTGTAAGCCCAACGTTTGAACCTTGGCCAGAAGGGTATGTGTTTACGCATCAATATGGCATTATAGAGGCTATTGGGAAGGCGCTGGATAAAACATGGCGTCTTATGACACTGAGTGTCGAAATGATAGGTAAGCTTGTAACAGGTGACGTGTCTGTTAAAAATTTAAGCGGGCCTATTTCAATTGCTCAAGGTGCAGGAACAAGTGCGGGGTATGGACTTGCCTACTTCTTGAGTTTTCTTGCCTTAATAAGCGTAAATTTAGGCATTATTAATTTATTACCCTTGCCCATGCTTGACGGTGGTCACCTCATGTTTTTTACCATTGAGTGGATCACGGGAAAACCTGTGCCTGAAGCGGTTCAGGAATGGGGATACAGAATAGGTGGCGTGCTTCTGTTTACGATTATGGGTATCGCTATTATTAACGATATTGCTCGCATAACCTGATTGAAATCAGGAAGTACAAAACAGTAATTATAAAAACGCGGCCAGGAAAAGAAAAATAGATGAAGTTAAAACAGTTAGTAGCAGCCGGAGCCATCCTTTCCAGTGCTAGCTTTGCCAACGCTGCGGCGCAAGACAGTGAATTCGTTGTTGAAGATATTCGTGTAGAAGGTTTGCAACGTGTTGCCCTTGGTGCAGCACTAACATACTTGCCCGTACAAGTTGGTGACGAGCTAAATACATTTCGAGTGACGCAGTTAATTCGTTCGCTTTATTCGTCGACTCACTTTGAGAATGTTGAGATTCTTAGAGATGGCAATACCCTCGTGGTCCGTGTGTCTGAGCGTCCGACCATCAGTAATATCATCTTTGAAGGCAATGACGACATCAAAGATGAGCAGCTTCAAGAAAGCTTGGATGGTAACGGTGTCCGTATAGGGGAACCGCTGGATAAAACCGTACTGACATCTATTGAGAATGGCCTTAAAGACTTCTTTTACAGCATTGGTAAATACAACGCTGATGTTACTGCGATAATTACACCATTACCGCGCAACCGCGTTGATTTGAAACTACTTTTTGAAGAAGGCGATGCCGCTGCGATTGCGCAGATCAATATTGTCGGAAACGAGCTTTTCACTGACGAAGAGCTGATGGAAACGTTCGAGCTACAGTATGACACGCCGTGGTGGGATTTCTTATCAGAAACACGCTATCAACAACAGACCTTACAAGGGGATATGGAAACCCTGCGTAACCACTATCTTGACCGCGGTTACTTGCGTTTCAATGTTGATTCAACGCAAGTATCGATGACGCCAGAAAAATCTGGTATTTACATCGCGATGAACGTCAGTGAAGGTGAACAGTACACAATTTCTGAGGTTGAGCTTGTAGGTGATGTATTAGGTCATGAAGATTACATTGAAGCGGTATTACCGCTAACGCCTGGTGAGTTATACAATCAAGCAGAAGTAACCTACACAGAAGAGTTCATCAGCAAATATCTTGGTCGCTTTGGTTATGCATACCCAACGGTAACGACAGTACCGGACATCAATGATGAAGACAAAACGGTTAAGCTAACCTTGTCTGTTGACCCGGGCAAACGTATCTATGTAAATCGCATTAAATTTAACGGAAATGTGATTACCGCTGATAGCGTGCTACGTCAAAACCTTACGCAGATGGAAGGCACATGGCTGTCTAATAATTTACTTGAGTCGTCTAAGGCGCAGCTATCTCGTTTGACTTACATGGAAGAAGTTGAGTTTGAGACAATTCGTATTCCTGGTTCTGAAGATAAGGTTGATGTGAACTTCAACGTTAAAGAGCAGCCATCAGGTTCATTTAATGCGGGTATCGGTTATGGCGATAGAACCCGATTGAGTCTTCAAGCGGGTATTCAGCAAGATAACTTCCTTGGTACGGGGAAGCGTATCGGCCTTAACTTGAATACCACGGCATTCCAACAGTCAATTCAAGCGACCTATAACGACCCATTCTTCACTATTGATGGCATTAGTTTGGGTGGCTCGATTGGTTACAGTGAGTTTGATGGTTCTGACTTCAACGTTATTCAATACAACTCAAAGCGTTATTCAGTGGGTGCCAACATTGGTTACCCTATTAACGAATTTAACCGTATAAACTTTGGTATTACCTACAGCGACGTTGAGCTATTTAACCGTGGTTTCTTTGAACAGACCGAACGCTTCTATAACCAGTTTACTAATGGTTCTGACCCCGACGCTGCAATCAAATACAATAGCTTCTTGGCAAGTGTGAGCTGGAGCCGCTCTACATTGAACAGGGGCCTTTTCCCCACGGCAGGTTCATCTCAACGAGCGTCATTTAGTATTACCACGCCTAACTCAGATGTGAATTACTTTAAGTCGGTATTTGACGGTAAGTGGTACTTCCCATTGTCACGTAACCAACGTTGGTCGTTCCTAGCTCGTTTGCGTGTTGGTTATGGTAATGGTTACGGCGATATTGATGGTAATGAACAGATTCTACCGTTTACGGAAAACTTCACCGCAGGTGGTGCAGATTCATTGCGTGGATTTGAAAACAACACCGTAGGACCGCGCGGTGTGTCTATTTCAAACCCGGGGTCAATTGTTGGTCCTGACGGCGAAATTTTCCCAGGTAACCCAGATGATGCCATTATATCATGGTCTCAGCGAAGCCTAGGTGGTAACGCCATGGCGTTAGGGGGTATCGAGCTAATCGTACCCACGCCATTCGTTGAAGCTGATATGGATAACTCGGTGCGGACAAGTGTGTTTGTGGATGTGGGTAACGTATGGGATACTGAGTTCGATTTTGACAGATATAGTCAGCTTGAAGTGAGCCCCACGCAACGTTTTGGACAAGAGCTATTGGACTATTCCGATTGGAGCCTGTATCGTAGCTCGGCAGGTATATCAGTTCAGTGGATTTCACCAATGGGGCCAATGGTATTCAGCTTCTCGAAGATAATCCAAGAGCGTGAAGGTGATGATGCACGATTCTTCACTTTCAATATCGGTCAGACTTTCTAAATATTAAAACAGGCACAATTATTAGGTGCTTGATAAAAAAGATGAATAAAAGGAGTTCCCTTTGAAACAGTTGGTAAAACATGTCGTTGCTGGTGCAATGTTGGGTAGCGCTTTAGTTAGCACGTCTGTAATGGCGGAGCAAAAAGTAGCGGTTGTTGATGTTCAAGGTGTTTTTCAAGCAATGCCACAGGCTGCTGAGATTCAAAATGCCATTCAAGCGGAATTTAAAGATCAGCTTGAAGAAGTGAATCAACTTCAGCGAGACGGTCAGTTTTATGCTGAGCGCCTACAGCGTGATGCGGCTACTATGAGTGATGCAGAGAAAAAAGAACTAGAACAAAAAATCTTGGCAGTACGTGAATCACTAGCAGAAAAAGGCCAACCTCTACAGCAAAATATTCAGCGTCGCAGCAACGAAGAGCGCAACAAGCTTCTAGGTCTTATCAAGCAAGCTATTGACGCAGTTGCAGCAAAAGAAGGTTATGACGTTGTACTTAATGCTGGTGCAGTTGCATTTGCAAAAGAAGAGCATGATCTTTCTGAGCAGGTTCTTGACCAGGTTAGCAAAGTTAATTAATACAAGCTTTCTGCCAGGGTTGGCAGTGCGATAGTCAGAAATTACAGTCTTTAGGCATAAACAGCTTGAAAGCGAAAATTTCAGACTAATATTATCAGACCAATGCCCAAAAGGTGTTGGTCTGATTTGTTTTTTACGCTTAACAGCGTATGGTTGCCGCCGTTTTAGTTTTTTTACGGCGAGTTTGACCAGATATACCTGCGACTTTGCACTCAGGGTAAAAACAACCACAGGTCATGCTTGTATACAGGAGAAAGTTTTTGACCAATTCACTCAATACCATCGAAATTCAGGAAATCCTGGAATTACTTCCTCACAGATATCCATTCTTATTGGTTGACCGTGTTACAGACTATGTGCTGGGTGAGTCGATTAAGGCATACAAGAATGTTACCATTAACGAACCGTGTTTTACGGGGCACTTTCCAGGCCAGCCTATTTTCCCTGGCGTGCTGATTCTTGAAGCGATGGCACAAGCGGCAGGTGTTCTCGGTTTTAAAACCATGGGGAATAACGACAAGTTATACTTGTATGCAGGGATAGACAACGCGCGTTTTAAGCGCCCGGTTGTACCAGGTGATCGTCTAGAATTTGATGTTGCCTTGGTGAAAGAGCGCAGAGGGATTTGGAAGTTTAAAGGTACTGCCAGCGTTGATGGCGACATAGCGTGCAGTGCAGAATTTATGTGTGCGATGAGAGAGATAGGTTAACGTGATCCATCCTACTGCGGTAATTTCAGATAGTGCAAGCATTGGTGAAAATGTCACCATAGGCCCATTTTGTGTGGTCGATGACAACGTCACAATTGGCGACGGCTGCATTCTGAAATCACATGTGGTGGTACGCGGCCCAACGCGTATCGGTAAAAACAACAAGTTTTATCAGTTTTCTTCCATTGGTGAAGACTGCCAAGATAAAAAGTATGCGGGTGAACCCACGGAGCTCGTCATCGGTGATGATAATGAGTTTCGAGAAGGGGTTACTGTTCATCGCGGTACTGTCCAAGATAACGGTATTACCATCATTGGCTCTCGCGGCCTGTTTATGGCCAATGCGCATATTGCTCATGATTGCGTGTTAGGCGACGATATTATTATCGCTAACAATGTGGCTGTTGCTGGGCACGTTCACATGGACGATTTTGTTATTGTCGGTGGTGCAGTAGGTATCCACCAGTTCTGCAAAATCGGTGCGCACGCATTTTTAGGCGCGGGCGGTATTGTGCTGCGTGATGTCCCTCCTTTTGTGATGGTAAGTGGTCAAAAGAATATTCCTCAGGGGATTAATTCTGAAGGTCTTAAGCGACGTGGCTTTGATAAAGACGAAGTCATGGCCATCAAACGGGCTTATAAGACTATTTATCGCGAAGGAAACACGGTTGAAGAAGCGGTCAGCAAGCTTGCAGAACCTGCGGCTTCATTTCCCGGTGTAGCGAGAATGGTTGAGTTTCTTAATAATGCGACGCGAGGTATCGTTCGCTAGTTATGACAAAGCCATTACGAATCGGCATGGTTGCCGGAGAGCCCTCTGGTGATGTACTCGCCGCTGGAATGGTGGCTGAATTAAAGCGCCAATACCCAGATGCTATCATCGAGGGTATTGGTGGTCCTAATATGATGGAAAATGGTTTTCACAGTCTTTTTGATATGGAAACCTTATCAGTTATGGGCCTGGTTGAGGTACTTTCTCATCTTCCCAGTATCCTAAAAGTTAAAAAGCAACTGCTTGCCCATTTTGAGCAAAACCCGCCCGATATATTCGTTGGTATTGACGCACCTGATTTCAATTTGCGCGTAGAAAAAGCACTTAAATCACGTGGTGTAAAAACCATGCATTACGTTAGCCCTACAGTATGGGCATGGCGAGAAAAACGCATTCATAAAATAGCAAAAGCGTGCAACCGAGTACTAGGGCTATTCCCATTTGAACGACAGGTGTATGACAAGTACCAAGTACCTTATACGTTTGTGGGGCACACTATGGCCGATGCTATTGCCATAGAGCCTGATCAAAAAGTAGCAAGACAGTCTCTTGAGCTAGACACCGACAAGCCGGTGCTTGCCGTATTACCAGGGTCAAGACGCGGTGAAGTTGAGACGTTACTGCCGGTGTTTCTTGAAACTATCGAGACAATCCATTCAAAGCGCAGCGACATTACGTTTGTGATCCCTGCTGCTAACGAACACCGCTTTGCTCAAATTAATGACATCCTTTCTAACAGCGATAATGCGCAGTCGCGCCTACCGATTAAAATTTCACAAGGCACTGCAAGAGAAGCGATGATCGCCAGCGATGTGATCTTACTTGCCTCAGGTACGGCGACATTAGAAGCTATGTTGTGTAAGCGGCCCA
>CAYVST010000106.1:0-11403 GCA_964454185.1 uncultured Alteromonas sp. | reverse complement strand
ACCGTGCTAGAAGGCGAAATTGGGCTGATTTGGTTGTCTGCTGAAATATCCAATTTTGTTGCGGCAGCATCAGGCCATTGGTACTTCACGTTAAAAGATAACAAAGCACAAGTTCGCGCCGCTATGTTTAAAGGGGCAAATCGCAATGTGCGTATTCGCCCGAAAGAAGGTGACAAGATACTCGTGCGTGCTTCAGTAGGACTGTACGAAGCACGTGGCGACTATCAGCTAGTCGTTGAACACATGGAAAGCGACGGCGAAGGTGCGTTAAAACAAGCCTTTGAGGCGTTAAAATTTAAATTAAATAATGAAGGCTTATTTGATGCCGCCCGCAAACGCCCGCTTCCAGAAAAAATACATCGGATTGGTGTCATTACGTCTTCTAGCGGCGCTGCCCTTCATGACGTGCTTAGCGTCTTAAAGCGCCGAAGCCCACAGACGGAAGTGATTATCTATCCATCAATGGTACAAGGTGAAACTGCACCGACACAGCTTATTCATGCTCTACAAACTGCAAACCAGCGCAATGAGGTTGACGTTATCTTGCTCACGCGTGGCGGCGGCTCTCTTGAAGATCTTTGGTGCTTTAACGATGAACAGCTAGCACGAGCAGTGTCAACAAGCGCATTGCCGGTTATCAGTGCGGTAGGACACGAAGTAGACTTCACTATTTCAGATTTTGTTGCCGACATGCGAGCTCCCACGCCTTCGGCAGCCGCTGAAATACTCAGTCAAGATTCAGCAGCGCTGTTGGCATTCGTTGCACAACAAAGGCAGCGTTTATTCCGAGCGATATCACATTACTTGAATGCAAGCAAACAGCAGCTCTTATTAAAAAGGCAACGGCTTGATGCGCTACACCCTGAAAGTAAAATTCAGGCACAATGGCAAAGCTTAGACAGACTTCAACTTCGCTTAAGCCACCAAATACAGCGCGACTTATCAAAAAGTGAAAAGGAATTGCATTCTAAAGTCGCAAAGTTAGCGCAGTATTCTCCAGCCGCAAAAGTAGAACGCGCGAAGGACAAACTCAACACCACAAATAAACGTCTAGAAAATGCAATTCATTTACACATAAAGCACAAAAAAAATGAACTTGGGGGGCGTGTTTCACTCTTACAGTCTGTCAGCCCACTCTCTACGTTAGCAAGAGGCTATTCCATTACCATGTCAGGCAGCAACACTGTCAACCACGTTGGTGACGTAAAAATTGGTGATGAAATTAAAACCCGAGTGACTGATGGTGAAATAACCAGTACAGTAGTAACAATTAATCGGTAATAGGAATGCTACGGCATTATGTCTAGTTCAATGTCAACGCGCATATCAAATTTAGTCCACTCCCTTCACAGGCAAAGTGCCAGCAACAAAAGCTGTTCAGCACTTGGAAGCCTTGTGCGTTTAGCATTGCCAAAAGGCACATTACTTTTTGTAGCTGCAAACATACTCGGTAGCACTGTGCATGCGATGAGTATAGCTAACCCTGTTTCAGTTTTTTCAACGTATCCAAGCGAGACGTTAAGCGAACTTTGTCAGGCTCAAACAGAGCAAGGTAACTGTGTTGAAGATATAATAAAGCCCGTTGTGTTTGTCGACGCCATTCGTTCCACTAACGTCTTTACCACGCTCACACCGTTTAGCGAAGGAAGCGATTATGAGGTACTCGTTGCCAACTTGGGCATGACATCTAATGAGGCCAATTCGCAATTTGTTGAGTTTACACTTCAATGGCGAGGCATTGAAATTGACAACGCTACTTTTGCTAGCAATGATAAATCGTTGTCACATGGCAATACGGCAGAGGTACTGGTTGCACAGTGGCTTGAACACGTAAAACAGCAACGTATATTTTCAAGCAGCTATTTGTATGAAGCGTTAGAGGCGAGTAATTATGAGAGCAGCCTCACGGTCCCTGAGAACATTGGAGAGTTTACAAGACTTGATACACAGCTGTACTCAGACCCTTTCAACGGCGCCATAACTCGCTACACGCACCCCGCTTATGAAGATGCACTTGTCGATGTTACGGTTTACCCCATTTTTGGGACGCTTGATACGGCCGATAGTGAACTTCTCAACGGCCAGCTAAATGAAGATTTAGAGAGAGCCAGTTCTGTTGCTAAAGCACAAGAACTCACGCTTAGCCTATCATCGCCAGCCTCTCCTTATATGGTGAGTCCCGCGATTCAAGGTTGGAGGCTTGGGTTAAAAGCAGAGTCAACAACCACGCCTACCATTTATGCGTCTACCTATGTATTTCGCCAAGAAGATAAGATAGTAAAGGTAGCGACAACATTTCCCACTGACTTTTCAGACCCTCTGGTAAATGAACTTATTACGCATGTTCAAGTACCAAAGGAATCTATGCTGATGAAAAATATACGTGCAATGCTGTCAGAGCAAGTGCAATAAACGCGCTTACTTTTTCTCTTTGTAATACGACATCATACGACGACGCTTACGCTGCTGAGCTAGCGTGAGGTTATTCTTCTTGCCTTCAAATGGGTTGTTACCCTCTCTGAATTCAATTTTGATGGGCGTTCCCATTATTTCAAGGGCTCGTCTGAAATAGTTCATCAAAAAGCGTTTGTAAGAACTTGGAAGGTCATCCACCTGGTTGCCGTGAATCACGATCACCGGAGGGTTGTACCCACCTGCGTGCGCATACTTCATTTTTACACGTCGCCCTCTTACCAGCGGAGGCTGGTGATCGTCTTGGGCCATTTCCATAATTTGAGTAAGAAGCGCGGTATTAATGCGTTTTGTGGCGCTATTGTAAGCTTCTTGAACAGACTCAAATAAGTTACCCACACCCGAGCCATGAAGTGCAGAAATAAAATGAATTCGCGCAAAATCAATAAAGCCAAGACGTCTGTCCATCTCACGCTTGATTTCATCTTTCACGTCGTTGTTTAAGCCATCCCATTTGTTCACTGCAACAACAAGTGAGCGACCTGAATTAAGAACAAAACCTAAAAGACTTAAGTCTTGATCTGTAATTCCTTCACGTGCATCAATCACTAATAGGACAACATTTGCTTCTTCAATAGCCTGAAGCGTTTTTACAATAGAGAACTTTTCAACGGCCTCACTGATTTTCTTACGTTTGCGCACACCCGCAGTGTCAATCAGAATATACTCTCGCTCATCACGTTCCATTGGAATATAAACGCTGTCACGTGTAGTACCCGGCATGTCGTACACAACAACGCGCTCTTCGCCAAGTATGCGGTTAGTCAGTGTCGACTTTCCTACATTGGGTTTTCCTACTATGGCAAGTTTAATCGGTAGCTCTTGTAGTCGTTGACGCTGGCTCTCGGCATCTTCGTCTTCTTGAGGTTCTTCTTCAACCACTTCCATATCAGGGAAGTCAGCTTCTAAAGGTGCAAGCGCATCTTGCAGTAATTGACTTACGCCTCTGCCATGTGCCGCTGCAATTTGTTTAATATCGCCAAGGCCCAGTGAATAAAACTCTGCACTTTCGCTATCACCATCAATACCGTCCACCTTATTGGCGACAACAAACACTTTCTTGTTAATTCGGCGTAAATGATCAGCAATGCCTTGGTCTGCAGGCAGCAAACCTGCTCTGGCATCGACAAGGAACATGACAACATCAGCTTCTTCTATTGCTAGTAAAGACTGCTGAGCCATTTCAGCGTCAATGCCTTCCTCGTCGCCCGTTATTCCTCCGGTATCTACAACAATAAACTGGCGCTTATCAAACTTTGCTTGACCATACTTACGGTCACGCGTAAGACCCGGATAGTCAGCAACAAGGGCGTCACGGGTATTTGTAAGGCGATTAAACAAGGTGGACTTGCCAACATTAGGGCGGCCTACCAAAGCAACAACGGGTAACATTTATCTGATCCTAAGGGTCATGAAAGCGATAAGCACAAGCTAGCCGAAGTAAACATAGTGTCTAACGGCGATATATTGTGCTTAATTCGAGAATGGCTGCATTATACCCTGTTCACTTTCTAATACCAATCGACATGGCAACCAGGGCTACAGCTAAAAATTGTTATTAAAATAGAAAACGGCGATAGAGTGACAACACTCTATCGCCGTTTTTTGTAGACTGGGTTGTTAGTTTGGAGTGCTTACCGACGCCACAACGCCCGTGCGTGTCACCGCGACAACGTCATCGTTAACGCGAAGAGGTGCAACAAAAATAGCATCGTCTTCATCATCACCACCCACATCTAGGCGCGCAACAATTTTCCCACCGTCTTTTTCAATCCAGTGTAAGAAGCCCCAGTTATCACCCACAACAACGTGTTCTCCCACGGGAGTCGCTGCGGTTAAAGAGCGAGATTTTAAGCTTCCCTGAGACCATAGCTCAACGCCATTTCGTCTATCAAGAGCATAAACATTTGACGCATTATCAACTACGAACAATTTATTGCCATCAAGAGTTAAGTTTCTAAACGAGGCATATTCGCGCTTCCAGATTACACGACCAGAACGCAGCTCAACAGCGGCTAACGTACCGTTGTATGACACGGTGTAAATAATGCCACCAAATAAAATGGGCGTAGTGTCAATATCAACAATACGTTCAAGTTCAGTTGCACCTGTGGGTTTAGCTATTGATGTCTCCCAAGCAAGCACACCAGAATCAATCAAGTTAACTTGAATTTTTCCTGTTGGCGTTCCAACGATAGCACCACCATTTGATGCAATAGGGCCCGAAATACCACGAAGGGTTAATGGCGGTGTGTCACCTTCATGACGCCACATTTGCTCACCGCTACGGGTGCTGAAACCAAATAAGCTACCAGCGCCAGTGTTAACGACCAATACACCTTCATCAACTGCAGGTGCAGCCAAGACTTCTCCAGGTACTGTTGCATCCCACTCAAGCTCACCGGTTTCCGCGTCTAATGCTGCAATATAACCATTTTCAGTGCCTATAAATACAAGCCTATCAGCTACTGTAATGCCGCCAATACGTGCAGTCTCACCGCTTTGCCAAAGGCTAGTGACAGGACTCATCATGCCTTCATTGGAAAATGTCGCGAAGTTCTTTTCCCAAATAACTTTGCCCGTTTCAGGCTCCATGGCGACGACAGCACCATGACGATCAGCCGCATAAAGCTTGTCATAAGCATAAACTGGACGTAGGCGTGAGAAGAAATGTTCAACACCGTCGCCGATATCTCGCTCCCAATTCAGTTTAGGCGTGAATTTAGCTTCAATTGGCTTAAGCCTGCGAATCTCAATCTCTTCTTCATCAGCAAACCAATCTGAGATAGTAGAACACCCTGACATGGTGATCGACACCGCCAGAGCCATACCTATCGTGCGAGCAAAACGACCTTTTCGGCCACACGTATTGTGAAACAAATTGCGTACCTCTTTATTCTTTTATACCTGCCTATTGGCCCGCTTATTAGTTGGCAGCAGCCACAGAAAGATTATCAAGCTTCATCTGTAACAGCGGGTTATTGGCATTGTTTTCTAACGCACTTGAGTAAGCTAAGCGAGCATCGTCAAACTTGTTTTGTTTAAGGAATACGTCACCTTTTAATTCAGAAACTTCTGATGAGAATGCGTTGTTTGTTACGTTGCTAAGCGTAGACAACGCAGCATCCAGCTGGTTCATTTCAATTTGCACACGAGCAAGACGAAGTGATGCTAGCGCTTTTAACTCTTCATTTTCTGCGAAAGTCACCACTGAGTTCAAATGTGATGCAGCACTGTCGAGATCGCCTGCAATTACTGCTTGTTTAGCCGCTAGAAGACTTGCAATACTTGCGTAACCACTGTCTTTATTTTCTTCGATGAACGCTTCTACTTTGGCATCACTGCCTTCTGTACCAAAGGTTTCAACCGCATCTTGATAAGCAACTGAAGCCGCTTCTTTACTTTCAATTTGCGCTTCAGAATACGCACGCCAACCATAAAGGCCACCTAAGCCTAATAATGCACCTACGATGATGGCCGTGCCGTGTTCTTTCCAAAAACGTTTAATCGCTTCTACTTGTTGTTCTTCTGTTGCGAACTGTTCCATGATGTCCTCTTTGTATTACGCGTTCAGCATTTCAGACACTTTTTCTACTAGCGTGTCGAAGCTTACGGTTACCTGTTCTTGTCCGTCGCGAAGTGGTTTAATACCCACCACGCGCGACTGCATTTCGTCTGAGCCTAATAATAACGCCAGACGTGCGCCGGTTTTATCCGCACGCTTAAGTTGTTTCTTAAAGTTACCACCACCGCAGTGCATCATAATGCGAACGGTTGGCAGAGCGTTTCGAAGGTACTCAGATACTTCTACTGCGTAAGACTGAGCGTCATCACCCATCGCCGTTACGTAAATATCTGCAAAACTGGTATCTTGACCCTCTTCGGTCAACGTTGTCAGTAACAGTACCAAACGTTCAATACCCATGGCAAAGCCAACTGCCGGGGTAGCCTTACCACCGAGCTGTTCGACGAGACCGTCGTAACGACCACCCGCACAAACTGTACCTTGGGCGCCCAAGCTATCGGTTACCCATTCAAACACTGTGCGGTTATAGTAATCTAGACCACGTACCAGTCGAGGATTTATCTCAAACTCAATACCCGCCTGCTTAAGCCTCTCACACAGTGTCTCAAAGTGAGATTTCGACGTTTCGTCAAGATGATCTATCAGCGATGGTGCATCAGCAATAGCCGCCTGAACATCAGGGTTTTTACTATCCAATACACGCAAAGGGTTTGTCTCTAAACGACGCAGTGAATCTTCGTCTAGTTTATCTGCGCGCGCTTTCAAAAAGTCTACTAAAGTATCTCGGTACGCGGCACGTGCTTCATTCGAGCCTAGCGTGTTAATTAGTAGCTTAACGTGCTTTTCTATGCCGAACGCTTTCCAGAAACGCGCGCTTAGTAAGATAACTTCTAAATCAATATCAGGTCCGTCCATACCATAGGTTTCTACACCAAATTGGTGGAATTGACGGTAACGCCCTTTTTGCGGACGCTCGTGGCGGAACATTGGCCCCATATACCACAGACGCTGCTGTTGGTTGTAAAGCAGGCCGTGTTCATTACCCGCACGCACGCAGCTTGCAGTCCCCTCTGGGCGCAACGTTAAGCTATCGCCATTTCTGTCTTCAAAGGTATACATCTCTTTTTCGACAATATCGGTTACTTCACCGATTGAACGTTTAAAAAGGTCAGTACTTTCAACAATAGGGGTACGTATTTCTTGATAACCGTAGCTCGCCACAACTTGACGAAGTACAGATTCTACTTTTTGCCATGTACCGGAAATTTCCGGTAGGCAATCATTCATGCCTCGAATTGCCTGAATAGTTTTAGCCACGTGTAAATCTCATACTGCTAAATAGTGAAAAGCCCCGCATTATAGGGGCTTTGGAAGTAAACAACAATGAACAAAAACTGGCTTAGTCTTTAATTGCAACCTGAATTTTGTTCTCTTCACTCATACGAGCAGCTTTTGCGCGAATTTTTGCTTCAAGCTTGTCGACCAAATCGTCGTTAGCTAAACGTTCTTTGACTCGCTTACCGTCTTCGTATAGACCACTCATGTTGCGTGCGCCTGTGAGCCCTAGGTCAGATACTTCTGCCTCTCCAGGTCCATTAACAACACACCCAATAATTGATACGTCCATTGGCGTTAAAATATCTTCTAATCGTTGTTCTAAGGCATTAACGGTGCCGATAACGTCGAACTCTTGACGTGAACAGCTTGGGCATGCAATGAAATTAATACCGCGAGACCGAATGCGCAGCGATTTTAGAATATCAAAGCCTACTTTGATCTCTTCTACTGGGTCTGCTGCAAGTGATACGCGCAATGTATCACCAATACCTTCGGCGAGAAGCATTCCCAAACCAACCGCACTTTTTACTGCACCCGCACGCTGTCCACCAGCCTCAGTGATACCAAGATGCAGTGGCTGGTCAATTTGCTGGGCAAGCAAGCGATACGCACCTACAGCTAAAAATACATCAGATGCTTTAACACTCACCTTAAACTGGTCGAAGTTTAGCTTATCCAAAATATCAACGTGGCGCATGGCAGACTCAACGAGGGCTTCTGGTGTTGGTTCACCGTACTTTTCCTGGAGGTCTTTTTCGAGCGAGCCCCCGTTTACCCCGATACGAATAGGGATATTTTTGTCTTTTGCACAATCTACAACAGAGCGAACACGTTCCATGTTGCCGATATTGCCAGGGTTTATACGCAAGCAGTCTACGCCATATTCGGCCACCTTCAATGCAATGCGATAGTCAAAATGAATATCTGCGACTAACGGCACGCTAACTCGCTTTTTAATTTCCTTGAACGCTTCCGCCGCTTCCATAGTAGGCACTGATACACGCACAATTTCTCCGCCAACCGCAACAATACGATTAATCTGATCTACTGTAGCATCTACATCTGTAGTGCGTGTATTTGTCATTGATTGAACGGCGATGGGAGCCCCATCACCAATAGGCACATTACCTACATTAATACGCGTGGATTTTCTGCGCTTAATAGGACTTTCTGAAAACATCTATTTACCTACATAGGAAGTGTAAAACGAGCTGTTCTACCATTTTGGTACGAAGAAATATCAACAGGCTCGTCATTAACCGATATGCGCACATTATCCGGTGCTCCGAGCGTAACTTCAACTGGTGGTACGCCCTGAATTTCCATTACCCGACCTTTTTGCTTTACACCATACGCAATAGCCTCGCCAGTGGCATCTTTAATATTTACCCAGCAGTCATCATCAAAGGTAAAAATCATGGAAATCGCGGCGGCATTGCTTTGAGGGTTAAAATCAGGCAACTGTGGCGCGTCATCTTCTGCCACAAGTTCTGTTAAATTGTTACTGCTATTGATGTCTGAATCTGGCGCTGAAATTGCGCCGTCGTCTAGATCACCCTCCTGGGTAAATCCACTTGCGTCAAGGCTGCTTGGCTCTCTTGGCTCTGCCTGGTCACCTAAACCTGTCGCCTCAGACGTTACTATCGCATCTGCGTTGTCCACGGTTTCATCTGACAAATCAAGTTCTCTAGCTGAAATTTCTGATTGCGCATCTTGTATGCTTTCAGACGCTATTGGTGTGTTGGCTGCTTCCTGCTTCACTGTATCCGCCAAAGAAACATCGGACACGGCTTCATCGGTAGGCTGCTGATACCACCACGCAACAACACCGGCAATAATTAACAGTAGAATGATGTAGGTAACCATCATCCAACGATCGTCGTGTGTCTGTTTTGCAACACGCTTTGAGAAACTCTGCAGTTTTTCAGATGAAGGGACTGACGTTTGGTTATGAAAACGCTCAAAAGCTTCAATAACTTCCTGAGCATTCATATTTAATTGCTTTGCGTAATTCCTAACGTAGCCTTTTGTGAAGGTTACCGATGATTTCTCATCAATCACATCGCATTCTAAATCGTTGATTTGGCGTGCTTTTAAAAATAGCTTATCGGCAACGTCTTGCTGTGAAAGTCCGAGCGTTTCGCGTCGTGCTTTTAGCATGGTTCCAGGGCTTGGCGCATTTTCTTGTGGTTGCGAATTTACGTCTTGTTTCGCGTTTTCTTCTGACACCATTAAACCTTAATCCTCCTGCATACTAGGTGGTACCAACCAAATCGACTGACCAGCAATAATAGCGCCAGTATTGTCAATATTGTTCCACTCACGCAGTGTCGCCATTTTGATATTGTGTAATAGAGAAATACGATATAAGTTTTCGCCGGGTTTTACTACATGGATTTTAGCTGTTTGTTCAGATAATTCAGTATTTTGATCATCTTTTGTCATTTCAGCCGTTGATTCAGGTGCTAATTCTGACTGAGGCCCTGAGGCGGTACTCATTGCCACAGGTTCAACAACCGCCTTTTCATTGCTCACAACAGACATTTTACTGTTATTAGACTTTACCGTCTTAACGACTTGTCGAGTAATCGACTGGCTATCATCTTTATAACGCTTTGTCAGAGGGTTATCGGGATACACTGACACCAGCATGTCGCCATACCCTTTCGCGGTTTCGAAATCCCCCTGCCCTTTGGCAATTTCATACGCAAGCCAAAGCGTATCGGGTGTGACGCGAGCGACTTTCTCATATTTGTTTAGCGTTGCTTTTGCCAAATCCCATTGTTTTGATACGACATAGAGCTCAGTCAGTAAGAAAAGGCTTTTACCTCGCGCAGGCTGATGCTTAAGGGCTTCGTTAAAATAGCCAATAGCCTCTTCAAGCTCACCTTGGCTTTGTGCACACAACGCCAAGTTTTCATAGGTTTGCGCAGCATTGGCGTACAGACGGTTATTAATAGCAGCAAAAAAATAGTCTTTTGCCTGCTTATACTGTCCATTTTGACATTTAAATGCACCGTAGCTATTCGCAATATCGCCGTTATTAGGAGAGAGGTCTATTGCAGCTTCATAGTAGGATTCGGCGCGTGGAATATCGCCAACGAGCTGATAATAATAGGCCATGGCGTACTGAACATCAGCGGATCGAGGATTGAACTCTAACGCTTTATCTAGATTTTTTTTGGCTTGAGTGTAGTTATTGTTTTGTAGGTAAGTCAGGCCAAGAGACATTCGTGTTTTAGCGGCATCTTCCCTATCAAAGTTACCGCTATAAGCATTAGAAGGGTCACTGCTCACACACCCTGTAGTAGCGAGTGCCGCCACCAGTGCAGCACCCAGTAGTGATGTTCTTAGCCCTATTCGCAATCCCGCTAGCATAGTCTTACCCTAATATCTTAATGATTATTGGGCCATTTTTACCGAAATTGCTTCGCCCTTCATCTGTTTTTTTAATAATCTTTTCGTTCTATCAACAACATCGCCGACTAATTGGCCGCAAGCCGCGTCAATATCATCACCGCGCGTCTTGCGCACAACAGTGGTAAACCCATATTCCATAAGCACTTTTGCAAATCTATCGATGCGTGAATTGCTCGAACAAGTGTAGGGTGAGCCCGGGTATGGGTTAAACGGTATTAAGTTTATTTTACTTGGTGTGTCTTTTAATACTTTTGCTAACTGATGCGCTTGTTCCGTACTGTCATTGATGTTTGACAACATAACGTACTCAACAGTAACACGTCCTTGGTTTGCTTTTGACTTCGCTAAATAGCGACGCACACCAGCCAAGAATGCTTCAATGTTGTATTTTTTATTGATAGGTACAATTTCATTGCGTAATTCGTCGGTTGGCGCATGGAGCGATATCGCTAGAGCCACGTCTAT
This sequence comes from uncultured Alteromonas sp., assembly GCA_964454185.1. Classification (GTDB taxonomy): domain Bacteria; phylum Pseudomonadota; class Gammaproteobacteria; order Enterobacterales; family Alteromonadaceae; genus Alteromonas. The sequence goes on along the minus strand of CAYVST010000106.1, from coordinate 182 downwards.
TTGGTCACCTAGCATATCAAGTGCAGGTACAACACCTGATGTACTTAACGTAACGCGACGTTTTGATAAACCAAAACCAAAGTCGTCTAGCATAATATCCATAGCCGGCACAACGTTTTTAAGGTTAAGCAACGGCTCACCCATGCCCATCATCACTACGTTAGTAATTGGGCGTTTGCTAG
>CAYVST010000105.1:0-11557 GCA_964454185.1 uncultured Alteromonas sp. | reverse complement strand
TTGAAGTTGTCATAAAGAAGTCCTCTTTATGTCAACGTATTTCAGGACGGGACATAAGAGTTGAAAAAGGCGCTTTATCCAAGCGCCTTTTTAATTTATTGATCTAAAACAACTTACCTTTTTTAAATTGTAGATTACACTTATCAATAGCAGCATGTTTACCACTCCTGTCAAAACGCCTGTCTGAAAAAGAGGTAGCTATGATTGAGTACAAACGCATTTTAGCCGTTGTTGATGCAGAACGAGATAACCAACCAGCACTAAGTCGGGCCTATGAATTAGCGTCTAAAACCGGTGCTAGCGTTACCGCCATCATGGTGGTTTACGACCTTTCCTACGATATGACGACCATGCTTAGTCCTGATGAAAGGGAAGCGATGCGTGATGCTGTTACTAACGAACATGCCAAATGGTTGTCTGAATCCTTACAAAAAGAGGGTTTTCCACAAACAGATATTGTGGTTGAGTGGAATAATCGTGCTTACGAGTCAGTTATTCACTATGCATTGAAACATCAAATTGATTTAGTGGTAAAGGCAACGAAGAAACACGATGACCTTGCATCCGTCATTTTTACCCCAACTGATTGGCACTTAATGCGAAAGTGCCCTCGCCCCGTATTACTTGTAAAGGAGCATGATTGGCCGGAAGGAGGCGAAATCATTGCGGCCGTAAACGTTGGCAGTGAAGATGATGAACATGCAGCACTAAACGATAAGATTACAATTATAGCAAATGATTATGCGTCGTTACTTAAAGGCAATGTTAACTTGGTCAACAGTTATCCATCTACACCACTTAACATTGCTATCGAGGTGCCGGAATTTGACCCCGATACTTATCACGACGCCGTAAAAAACCACCACCAGAACGAAATGCGTGCCCATGCTATGAAGTATGGTGTGCCCGAAACCAAGTGCGCAGTAAAAGAAGGCTTACCTGAAAAAGTCATTCCACAAGTTGCCAAAGACATAGATGCTGAACTGGTTATTATCGGCACTGTTGGCCGCGTTGGCATTTCTGCCGCGCTAATTGGCAATACCGCGGAACATGTCATTGACGAGCTAAACTGTGATGTACTTGCACTAAAACCTGATGGGTTTGTGTCTCCCCTAGCCAGTTAGTAGGCAACGCTGTGGTTACTAAGATAGAAGGTAAAAGAAAGGCAGAGCAGTCAATCGCGGTGCAGATAGCCGCTTTATTGCCTTTTGTCATACCTTCGCACATTGTTTTGTATACAAGGTGAGAATTTAACAAGACAAGTCATGGTTTCAAAAAGGCCAATTACTGTATAATGCGGTTTTTATTTATCACCAAGCTAGTTAATTATGAGTGTAGGCACCCACAGTGCTGATGCGACGCCTTCAAACGCAGCGCAAAGTAAGCAGAAATACAGTTTTAACAAACTTCAAAAACGACTCCGCCGAAATGTAGGCAAAGCCATCGGCGATTTCGGCATGATCGAGAATAACGACAAAGTCATGGTTTGTCTGTCTGGCGGTAAAGACAGTTATACCATGCTTGATATTTTGATGTTCTTAAAAAAGATTGCGCCTATTCACTTTGACATAATTGCGGTTAACCTAGACCAAAAGCAGCCTGGGTTCCCTGAACACGTTCTTCCCGAGTATCTTGAAAGCATTGGTGTTGAGTACAAAATTGTCGAAGAAGACACATACTCAATTGTGAAAGATAAAATACCAGAGGGTAAAACCACGTGTTCGCTTTGCTCGCGTTTACGTCGCGGTATTCTATATCGCACTGCTAAAGAACTAGGTGCCACAAAAATAGCACTTGGCCATCATCGCGATGACATGCTTGAAACCTTCTTTTTAAATATGTTTCACGGGGGCAAACTAAAATCTATGCCGCCAAAACTAGTCAGTGACAACGGCGAGCACATTGTCATTAGGCCTTTAGCTTACTGTACAGAAAAAGACATCGAAAAATATTCGCAAGCTGCTGAGTTTCCTATTATTCCGTGTAATTTGTGCGGTTCACAAGAAAACCTTCAGCGCCAAAATATCAAAGCAATGCTACAAGATTGGAATCGACGTTTTCCAGGCCGAATTGAATCTATGTTCAGGGCGTTACAAAACGTGGCTCCTTCACACCTTGTCGACAGTAACCTATTTGATTTTAAAGCCATTACAACCCAAGATGGCCCGGTTGAAGATGGCGATATCGGTTTCGATCAGCCCACTTTTAGTGTGCCACCTGAAAACGATAAACTGGACATTGAAAACACAATTGACGTCGTCAATATCATGGAACCTCAGTAGATGAAAATAGGACTTGCGTTAGGCGCTGGTGCAGCGCGCGGATGGACCCATATAGGCATTATTAGAGCGCTTGAAGAGTTAGGCGTTAATATTGATGTTGTTGCAGGATGCTCAATAGGCGCATACGTTGGTGCAGCCTACGCAAGTGGGAAGCTGGATGAACTAGAAGAATGGGCTTGTTCATTGAGCGATTGGCAGGTTTTGGCATTAATGGGAGTGGGATTAAGACGCGGCGGTCTAGCCAGCGGCCAAAAGGTGTTTGATAAGCTATCCTCTGAGTTTTGTGTTGAAAACTATGAAGATATGCATAAACCTTTCGCAAGCGTCGCAACAGACCTCTATTCAGGCCGTGAAGTCGTATTTAACTCTGGCCCTGTTGGCGACACCATTCAAGCCTCATGCGCCATTCCAGCCTTATTTACGCCAGTAGCACACGGTGACCGTTGGCTTGTTGATGGCGCCGTGGTAAACCCGGTTCCTGTCAATTTATGCCGTCAATTAGGCGCCGATTTTGTTATAGCTGTTAATCTAAACGCAGACTTTCGTCCTCTGATGATTGAAAAGTTGCGCCAAGACCATGAAGAGAACCAGCGAAAAACAGAGGATTTCTTCACCAAGAGCCAGAACGTGCTTAAGCAGTGGTTTTCACCTGACAGCAAAGAAAACAAAGATGACGATGCTGAGGCCCAAGAAACGATTGCTTCCGATGTTATTGAAAAAATAGAGGAAGAAGTGACTGACGTGCCAGCCAAAGCCAAAAAGAGCAATCCGCCTGGCATTATGAGCGTGATGAGTAGTTCTCTTGATATATTGCAAGCACGTGTAACTCGTTCACGCTTAGCTGGAGATCCGCCAGATATTCTTATCGAGCCACAGCTAACCGATGTTGGAATTATGGAATTTCACCGTGCAAAAGAGTTGTGCAATAAGGGCGAAGAAACCATCGCCCGAATTGCAGAGCAAATAAGGTATCAGCTGTTAACTTGATGCCATTGCCGTAATTCTAAGTGGCGCTTTTGGCAATGTCAGACCTTTGGCGTCATTAATCCATGCCTCATCCAACTGCAAAATACCGTTGTTAATTGTTACACCCTGCGGTGTAGTGAAATCGAGGTACTTGTCTTCAAATTGAATCATAAGCCCTTTAACTGATGGCATCATAAACGATAAAAAGCTACCCATTTCGTTAAAAAACGCAGCGTATTGCTCATATAAAAATGTAAGATCTTCTTGTGTGTAGTGCTGCTTCAAATACTCTGCTTTTGTTTCAAGCTGAACCGACATGTCGCACACATTAGCGCGCTCATGTAATGAGATTCGCACCAACGCATTTGCAAGTTTTAGGGCCTTTTCTGCCGGAACAGTAAAACGACCTTCTTGACTAACCTCTAATGGCATCGTTTGTTTGTCAGTAACAATTTCAGCTTGCTCAATACCACACAAACGCCCTTCTCCCACACGAACAAAACCAAACGCAAACTGAAGCGCTTGAGTATCTTCGTTGTCTAACTTCTTAACATGGCTATAGAAACGGCTATATTCCACATCAATGGTTTCACTTGATGCCACACCGGCAACCAGTGACGACAGCAACAACATTGCGGCACGTATCATTCGGTTAAAAACTCCTCGTTAAATCGAATCATTGTTTGGAGCTCTTCAACATAAGCGGCTCCGCGCTCGGAATAATTCATTAGGCCTTCCGCTAAGGCCACACCTGTAATGGGTATTTGGTTAGCTCGCAAACGGCTGCGAATCTCGCGTAAATCTTCATAAGCGTCGTGACGGTTTAAGTTTCGCATATAGGTGTAAGTAGCACGAGACAAACTGTCGAACTTAGCCACTTCATGAGACGCACCATCATTACGCTGACTAGGAACAAAGCCACACCCTTTTGAAAAGCACCATAAACCAAAGAAATTATAGCCCTGACGGGCAAATCGACTGGTTCCCCAGGCCGACTCATTTGCGGCCTGAACCAGCACCAACTCTACGGGTAACACATCAATTTTCTGTAATAACGCCAACAATTTAGTCTTTATTGGTAGCGACGCTTTAACACGATATTCTTGCTCAAGCCACGTTATGCGCGTGTTGTCATCATCACTGAACGACTCGCCCGCCAGCGCCTTGCGATACAGAGTTTGAACATAGTGTCGTAGCGTCAGCAGATACGCATTTTGTTTTTCAACTTCAGGACGTAAGTAGTTAAAAAAAGCCGCTTTCTTCTGTTTTATGTCTTTGAACTGGGAAAAATCCGGAACGGGCTTTTTCGCCTCGACAGTTTGGGGAACCGTTAAAATGTCAGCTTCATCTTCGGTAAAAATGATGGCATTGATAACAATGACAGCAAGAACACCGAGCGTGATCAGAACAATTTTTAACGTTTCTCTTTTATGCATCGAAACTCGACTCTTTAGCATCATTGACTGATGCTTGTTTGTGAGGGCCTGTATGCTTTTCATCACCCACTAGTTCGCTATATAGCAATCCCATCATACTAAAATAGAAGGGTAAGACCCAGATTAATGAAAACCCTAACGTTAACGGTACGGTTGCGAACAATAATATAAACACACCAAAAATAGTCGCTATTTGTGACCAGTAAGCATTGAATACGCGACAAGAAAGGATAATGGCGCTAATTGGTGTCATTTTTTTATCTGCGACCAACATCAGCGCAAACGATGACGCGACATAAAAATAGATACCGGGTAAAAGCAACAAGATAAGCCCTAGCTGCACCAGAATGCTACTGACTAGCTGCGTAAGTGCCACTAAAAATAACAAAGGAAAATACTGAAAAACCGAAAACACGGTTGTTTTGAGACCACGGGCTTGGGTAACCCCAATCATGTATAAACCAGTAATCAACGGTGAAACAATACAAATTGCTGCAATTTCAATAATCGATTGGTGCTCAAACGTGTACGTTTGGTCATCATGTATGGTGATATACTGTGTAGCAAACATTCCTATTGCCACAAAAGTTAAAAACAAGACAACACTGGCTTGCAACAACGTACTGAAATTACCTTTTGTTAGACCCGCGCCTTTAGACAACAGCGCTTTGATATCAAATTGATATTGCTTTGCAAGTGTCTGACTTAAGCGGTCTGAATTTACTTCTCTCACACAACTCTCTTTAGTGAAACGGTTAAAATCGCTCTAAGTATAACAACTTAAGCACGCCAATGCCCGTTTCGCAGAGCTTAGCCAATGACCAACTTAGCCGCTAACCCAACAAGTAACACGCCCATGGCTCTATCTAACCAATAGCCTTTGCGTCCGATAAGTTCAGCAACACGACTTGTGCTTAACATAAATGATAAGAAGCAAAACCATAGTCCGGTGGCCACCGCCAGATAAATGCCGTAACCCAGCCTTACGCCAAAGGGCGTGTCTATGCTAATGATGGCAGTGAACAATGAGAGAAAGAACAGTGTCGCTTTAGGGTTTAGCCCATTAGTAAGAAACCCCATCCATAGTGCCTTTTTGGCCGATATCATTGGTTTGTCTTTATCGGTAGTATCAACAGTGCTGCCCGCCGATGGCCCGCTGCGCAAAGCACCAAATGCAAGATACAAAAGATAGCCAGCAGCCAAGTAACTGAACGTTTTAAACAGCCAGGGTGTGGTTGCGATAACAACGCTCAGGCCAACCAATGAATACCCCACATGCAACAAAATTGCGGCGCCGATGCCAATACTGGTATAGATTGCAATTCGTCTTCCATACGCAATGCTGTTTCTTACCACAATAGCGAAATCGGGACCTGGGCTGGCTACCGCCACAAGATGAACGATGGCAATAGTTAAAAATTCATTCAGATACTGCATGTATTGCGCCTCCTACAGCGCGAATGTGGATATGAGTTCTTCGACTAGTTGGGGCACGCTATGTGAAGCCAGCCCTTGCCTAGATTCGTCAAAAAGTGCATTAGACTCACCGGGTTCCAAGTTGGCTTCAATGGTATATGCACCAGACTCCTTGGCAACTTGAACAAACCCTGCAGCAGGATACACGTTGCCAGACGTACCAATTGCAATAAAGATATCGGCCTGTATTAATGCGTCGTAAATTGTGTCCATATACATGGGCATCTCACCAAACCACACAATATCAGGTCGTAACGTGCCATTGCCACAACACTGACACGGTTTTTTTTCATCGAAATCAGATGTCCACGCAAAGCGACGTTCAGTGACACTACAGCGCGCCGATAACAATTCTCCGTGCATGTGCAACACGGACTCACTTCCCCCTCGCTCATGCAGATCGTCAACGTTTTGCGTAACTAACATGACACTGTCACCAAAACGCTGCTGAAGCTCGGCAAGTGCTTTATGCGCGGCGTTAGGCTTTACCGAGGGTGTTTGAAGTTGTTCACGGCGGGCGTTATAAAATCGGTACACTAACTCTGGATTAGCAATGAATGCTTCTGGCGTTGCTACGTCTTCTATGCGATGGTTTTCCCACAAACCATCATTATCTCTAAAGGTCTTTATGCCGCTTTCCGCAGAAATACCGGCGCCAGTTAAGATAACAATATTCTTGTTCGGTTTACCCTCATTCATGTAACGCGTGCCTCTTAACCATCTGTTACCACTGGATATTGAGTACTCGCCCCCCACTCTGACCAAGAACCATCGTATACAGATACTTGCGTTGCACCACATGTAAGGGCTGCGAACCCTACTACGCATGCAGTGACGCCCGAACCACAAGTACAAATAATAGGTTTTGATAAATCAACACCTGCGTTTTCAAAAACTTCACGCAATTTATCTATTGGCAGATAGTGACCATCGCGCAATAGTTCACCAAAAGGCACATTAAACGCACCAGGCATATGGCCAGAGCGAAGACCTGCGCGGGGTTCCGAAACCTCTCCTTTAAACCTAGGTGCGCTTCTGGCGTCAACCAGTTGAGCATCTGTATTCAAAGCTTGTATGACTGCGCTTGAGTTTGCGAACCACCCTGTGCGAGCATTTGCTTGATAGGAAAAATTGCCATACTGCTGCTGTTCTGAGACGGGGAGGCCTGCATGTTTCCATGCAGGTTGGCCACCGTCGACCATATAAACAACTTGGTGTCCTATGGCTTTTAACATCCACCACACTCGCGGGGCACTGTACATTCCCCGGGTGTCGTATACAGCAATAGGCGTATTATGAGTGATGCCTAGCTTACCCAAATACAGTGCAAGGGATGCTGCTGACGGCATACTGTGAGGGAAACCGGTACTATGGTCGCTTCCCTCTCCATCCAAATCAAAGTCGACAGACGCAGGAAGCACAAGTGCGTTTCTAGCATCGGGGTTACCTGAAACAGGGTCATCCATTAAAGCCCGTACTAATGTTACAGGCCTTTCCTGCATAAGCCCGGCAAGCTGCCCTACTTGCAAAAGTGCTGGCATCATGCGGTTTCTCCTACGTTTGTGACTTTTATTGAGACGTGGTTACAGCGCTGCGATAGCGGCGTCGTAGTTTGGCTCTTCAGTTGTTTCAGCAACTTGTTCGGTATAGGCAATTTTGCCTTCAGAATTTATCACTACGACACTACGAGAGAGCAAACCTGTTAAAGGTGCAGATGTAAAGGTAACGCCATAGTCTTCGCCAAAACTAGCACGAAACGTAGAGCCTGTTAGTACATTTTCAATACCTTCGGCGCCACAAAAACGGCCCGCTGCAAATGGTAAGTCGGCCGAAACACAAATAACTACGGTGTTATCTAACTGCGCCGCCTTTTCATTGAACTTACGCACTGACATTGCACAGGTACCCGTATCAATAGACGGGAAGATATTAAGAACAACGTTTTTGCCTTTTAGTTCGGCCAATGAAACTTCGCCCAAATCGGCTTTTACAAGTGTAAACTGTGGGGCACTCGCCCCTACCGCAGGTAATTCACCAACGGTTTGTACTTCATTGCCTTGGAACGTAATAGACGCCATGTTAAATCTCCTTGTTGACTGTGTTGAAATAGTGGAACTAAAACAACAGTTTCGCAAATAAAAGTTACGGTTTTATACAAACGCGCATGCTGAGGTTTAAACAGGTAGTTTGAAAATAATACAAATTCTAACGTTGTGTACACATCGATGATACTAACAACGATATGGTCTTACTTTCTTCTACTCTTCTAATACTTTTACTTGAGCTTCAGCAAACGCTAATTTGTGCTGAAGATGGGGTTTGCCTTTTAAGTACTCACGCCGAAATATACTAAAATAGTGCGATAAAGTTCGCGCTCCCGCCTTCTCTCCTGCTAGCTCTAACACATTAATGCCTACTTCCGCCGTGCAATGTTGAAATGCATGTGTTGATTCTCTTAGCAAATAATCTGAGGCCAATTCACCACCTAGGCCCAATACCGGCAAATTATGTAAATATGGGCTTTTTACAAACATTTTTTTTGCTTCACGCCACGTACCATCTAAAAATATGAACAGTAGCTTTTTATCCTGCATAACCGGAGGAGTGTGAATACAGCGGCTTGGCTGGGCGTACTCATGAGGAAACACGACAACGGGAAAATAGCGCTCGTCATTAATAATATTTAGCAGTGATGCGTCTAGGTCTGTGCGCTTCCACAAGAACGCATAGTTATCGGCAACGACATCTGCTATCAAACGGCCTGTATTGGTTGGCTTGTAATACTCGCCCTTATACATAAGAAATAATACGGCCACGTTTGTTCCGGGTTCCGGCTTGTAATCACATATACAATTAGCGGTTGGTAACAAACAAGCGTTGCAGCGCACAACCTTGCTGCCGCGTGCATGAAATGGGCGCACCGCTTTTTCAAGCTCTTGAGCACGCAGCGTCATTATTGAATTCAATGTAGGCAAGAACAGTAGTGGTTAATGGGCAAGAATGTATCATAAACTGAAGCGCACCAATAGCCTCTGTGTAATGTAGGCACCTGTTTACCGTCTCACTACCAGCAATAGAACTTTATTACTACGTTCTACGTAACCAAATCCATGTAAACGCTAAGATGTTAATGCTTTCGTGGAGCAAACCAATGTACTGTGCTGATTGTGAATCTGTTGATGACTACTTCTTTCAAACCACCCATTTTTGGATTTTTGTTCCTACTGTAGAAACGTTTGGCAAGGTAGCAGGTCTGTGTGGCTCGATGCAATTGCCAGCCAAACAAGAATCTTCACACTGCATATCATGTGAAGTGAGTCAGGTGACTATTCAGAAGTTTTTGACGTCGTTAAATGGCGCGTTGGAAGCCAAGGAATCAGAAAATACAAAAGTAACAACAACTGCTAGTTATCAAGTACCCAATATTGATGAAATGGCGCGAATGACCACATTAGAAGTATTAATTCACCGCTATCAAGCCAGATGGCTTGTCGATAGTGTGGAAAACGAGCGTTTCGAGACGTGGTATCAGCCTATTGTTTGCGCAAAAGACCTATCTCATTATGCGAACGAAGGATTGTTTAGAATTAGAGATAACCATAATGCCATAGTGCCTCCTGCTTTAGCATTCAAACTGGCTGAACAGTCTGACTTATTGTTTTCATTAGATCTAGTAGCCAGACGCTCAGCGGTGGAGTGTGCAGCGAAAGCTAAATTGAACGGTAAGTTGTTTATTAACTTTAACCCATCTAGCATTTACGATCCGTCTTTTTGTTTGCGAGCAACCGCCGCTTCTATAAGTGAAATAGGCATGCGCCCTGAAGACGTAGTGTTTGAAGTAACCGAAACACATAGAGCCAATGATTTAAACCACTTAAAAGGTATCCTAGCGTTTTATCGTAATGCGGGTTTTAAAGTAGCACTAGACGACATAGGTTCGGGTTGGTCAGGTTTGAACTTACTGCAATCTCTTAGACCTGATTACGTTAAAATTGACATGGAATTGGTAAGAGATGTCCATAAAGATTCTTACAAACAAAATATAGTAACTAACCTTATCCGCATTGCTCGCGCCAATCACATTGAAGTTATCGCAGAGGGTGTAGAGACCGAGGAAGAAGCGCATTGGCTTCGTAATGCCAATGCTGATTATTTACAAGGCTACCTTTACGGTAAGCCTGAACCGGCAAAAGTAAAACTAAATGAAGAACAAGAGCGTGCCGTAGAATCGTCGCTAAAACCTTTAGACAACGCGGCACAATTACAATAACCCTGTAATAGTGCCTACGATTTTGGTGAACTGTGCTTAAGCAATAGAAAACACTTACGTTCTCGAAAAGCTACTAACGCTCACTTTTTCAAATATTTGTTGAGCGACGCGTCAAGTTGGCCGAAATACTTGTCATAGCTGGCACACGCTTGCCCACCAAACTTATAAACCGAACCGCCTGAATAAACTTTATCGTTCAGGTCCGTTCGAGTTACTGTCATACAGTTATCACCAACAATTATTGTCTTCTCATCCGGTCCATACTCTGCGAGTACTAATATAGAAGTCCCTTTAGGCGCAAAGTCTCGACTGAGTCGTTTTTGATATGCGCGCTTAGACTCTACTTTTGTATTGTCGATAAGCGGCTTCGGCCGCCTCATTTCACGAACTTCGTTTATTGATAATTCATTCAGCTTTTTAGCATTCAAGTCCTCTAAAAACTGAGCGGAGTATGCATCAATATTGTCTAACATGTTGCTTTCTTTATCAGCGTTGCTTTTATCAATTGTGAGTTTATTGGGCGACATTTTACTGAAGCGACGGATTTCTTTATCGCGTGTCTCCGTTGAGTGTATCTCCTTTAATAGGCTAGTTTTCGTTTGTTTGCTTACGGTCAGTTGTTCACCCTCTACAACGACTTTTTGCTGTGTTTCCGTACCTACGCGCGTAAAAGATACGTTGTCGTGAGGCGCAGTTTTCTTGGAACCAGTAAATAAATAGCTGTCTATTGTGTTGGCAGGACTTGACAATTTGTTGACCGGAAACGCTATACGTAAGAGCAAAGTTAAGATAACTATATGAATAAGAATAGAGATTACCAAAAACTTAACAGCGTCGTTCACTATTCTCATGCCGGCTTTTACACCGTCCTTGTGCGCTACCAATTCGTACAGATATGACTGAAAAACTAGCAAGTAGTTCATTGGATATTATGTAAGTAATGTGAGTATCAGACGACTTGAATTTAGTACGAGAGTGATATAGAGCTGGTATTATTGAGCTTGCTTGATATATAAAACTGCTAAAATAAATGGTGCCCGGGGCCGGACTTGAACCGGCACGCTGTTACCAGCGAGGGATTTTAAATCCCTTGTGTCTACCAATTTCACCACCCGGGCATCGGGTTG
>CAYVST010000104.1:0-11621 GCA_964454185.1 uncultured Alteromonas sp. | reverse complement strand
TGTTCTTTTGCCGCGGGTTGACCAGCTTGCGGATGTAATGCCATGAAAAAATCCTTATTTTGGAAGTCGAAATTATTTACCTTCAGAAGAAAAACGTGCAACGACAGTTTCTATTACATCTGGTTGATAACCCAAGTTACGCAAAACTTGTTCCAGCATATTCGTTTTCTTGGCAGTGTTGTTATTGGTCACTACCCAATATGGACTATTTGGAATTGCTTTGGGGTTGGTGCTGCTACCATTTTCAAGGAGCGCATCTTTACTTGTCGCAAAATACGTACGGTTTTTGCCTTTAATCGTTTCCACATTTGAAAACGACGCAGCATTAAGTTTGTGCGCTGCACTCAAAACGAACAAAAACTGATCTACGCGTTTTGTAAACGTACTCAATGCGTCTTTTGACACAGCATCTAAAATATCGCGCTTGTCGTGTATTGATGCAACAGCCTCTACAACAGGCTTCGCTGCACTTACTTTTTTAGACGCAGACGTTGAACGAGTTGAAGTCGCTTTTTTTACAGGTGCTTTCTTTGCAGGCGCTTTTTTAGGCGCAGATACCGTTGATGTCTTCGCCGCGGTTTGACGTGTTGCGGTTTTCGTTTTTTCTACCTTGCCTTCATTATTAGCGGTAGCAGTGTCGGTCGTATCGTCTTTGCGTATTTCAGTATTATCTACTAAAGATACAGGCGCTGCTTCAACGGCTTTATTAGCTTGTGTTGTTGGCACTGAGGCAGCGGCGTTAGTTACTGCACCATCTTCAGGCAACAGTAAACGTCTTAAAATGTGTGATGCACTTTCACCAATATGCTTCGTCTGGCTTGCGATGAATGCATATAAATCGTCATCTATTTCAATGCTTTTCATAACTACTTCCTTTTTAAGAGGCTCCATTATAGACAACACAAATGAACTACGCAGCACTAATTGAGTGTTGTTTTTGGACTTTGTGAAAAAAGTCCAGCAACATCGAAAAATCAATTGCTAGGTCAATACGTTATATATAAGACATGTTTTCAAGTACATGCTAAACATACCCATGTATAAAACAAAAAAAGAACGCTATTTACACCTCTTGCTAGTATCAAAACACTAGTCACTGTTGAACACACCATACAATGGCTCGCAATTGATGGGTTTTAAACTAGTTATTTTGTTAAAAACCACGTGCATCACATACAAGTTATCTATGCTTGTCCTTGATACATGATAAAACTATGCACATCAGGCGTGTTCATTACATACTTACATACGTTACCAATACAGTTAAAATAGCGAACAACTTATGCGTTCAGATATTCTGCAAATTCAGCAGGCGCTTGGCGAAAAAATTATCGGCAAAGCACACCAACTTAAACTAGCGGTCGCCTGTTTACTTGCTAACGGACACCTTCTTATCGAAGATTTGCCAGGTATGGGCAAAACCACGTTGTCACATGCCTTATCACAAGTGTTTGGGCTTCATTATTCCCGTATTCAGTTTACTTCTGATTTGCTCCCTTCGGATATGCTGGGTGTTAACATATTTCACAGCCACGAAACCGATAACAATAAACAGTTCAGTTTTCGTCATGGGCCTATTTTTAGTCAAGTCGTGTTAGCTGATGAGCTCAACCGAGCAAGCCCAAAAACGCAAAGTGCGTTGCTCGAAGCAATGGAAGAACGTCAGGTCAGTATTGATGGTGTTACCCACGCCCTACCCTCACCATTTTTTGTCATTGCCACGCAAAACCCGAGCTACCAATCTGGCACCTATCCGCTTCCTGAGTCACAACTGGATCGATTTTTTATGAGAATTTCGCTTGGATACCCCGCTTGGGAGGCCGAAAAAGCGATGCTGCTACAAACCGATGCCAACAGTGCGCTTCCTACTTTAGTTAGTGAATCAAGACTTATCGAGATGCAGCAAGCGGTGAGTGAAGTACACGCGAGCAATGCGGTTATTAACTATATATTGAGCTTAGTAAGTGAAAGTAGAAATAGTGGAAATTATCCCAACCCACTCTCGCCACGAGCAAGCCGTGCATTGTTGCAAGGAGCACGGGCGTGGGCATTTATCCACGCAAGGGACTTTGTGACACCAGAAGATGTGCAGGCCGTGTTTATTGCTATAACCGCTCATCGGTTAGTTACATCAGAAACAGGGCAACCGTCGAACGCCACGCAAAGCCAACTTCAAGCGGGTGAAACACTGAGCAAACAACTGTTAGACAGTGTAGATCCAATCGCAGCCTAAAACACGACAATGATTGTTAAACAAGAAACAGAGGAATATGCTTGTCTAAGTGGACGCCTATAAATTGGCTCAAACAGCGTTATCGACGCCGGTGGATGAAATGGCTTGATAAGCGGATCCCGGCCAACGACACCATTTTTATGACGCTTGATACCATATTTATCTTACCTACGGGGTTTGGATGGTCTTTTATTGTCATGGCATTTTGTCTATTTTTACTCGGGACTAATTATCAAAACAATTTGATGCTGTTGCTTTGCTATCTCATGCTTGCCATTATGCTTTTAGCGCTTTTTTATAGTCACCAGAATTTTGCGCGACTTGCTTTGAAAGCTCAGCGTATTAGAGGTTTTCACTGCCATCAGCAAGGTGAATTACCCTTACAAATTATCCCTCATAACCAACATCCTGGTAAACACTGTCAGGGAACGCTTCATTTGTCGTGGCTTCTACCACCAAATGATACTGCGAGCAGTTTTCGCAACACCCTCCACGAACATACACTTTACCAGGCGGGTAATGAAGCACTTGCCAAAATCGACACGCTGCAGGTTCCCATAGGAATTTCTCGTCGTGGAAAACACTTTCTTCCCAGACTCACCATAGCCTGCGATTTTCCACTAGGGCTCTATAAATGTTGGACCCATCTCGATATGGATAAATGGGTTATGGTGTACCCGAAGCCTATAGAAGGCCAAGTCAATGTAGTAAAACAAGATGAGGAAGGAGAACAAACATCGCTTGCCCCTTCTAAAGCCGGTACAGCTGATTTTTATGCGCTTACCGATTATGAAGTAGGTCAACCCCTTAATAGAGTGGCATGGAAGCAAGTCGCAAAAAACGGGAATTGGGTGGTAAAGCAATTCACAGACGCGGTGAGTGACAAGCATATCATCACTGTTCCTCAAAGCTTTAACACTGAAGAAGCAGTATCAATCTTAACGCACCAAGTTATAGCATTACACCAACAACAAAAAACATATGGCCTTAAATATCGCGATATCGATATTGCCCCTGGCCTTGGTCAGTCTCATTTATCACTTTGTTTAGACGCTCTCGCTGTAGTAGACAACCCAAGTATACAAGCATCTTCAACTCCTTTTGTATCGACAAGAGATAATCAGGAGCGAAATACGATTGCAGACCTTGTCCGAAAAAAACGATAAGCGCCAGTCAATGAACGATTTAACTCGCAACATGAGAATACAGCCCAATCAAATACCCATGTTAGTGTTGTGTCTCGCTTACGCCATTTTACTATTTACGCTAACCGGTGCATTGATGACTTGGGTCCTTGTGCTTGGTTTATGTGCATGCACCGTTCGCATTGCTGCATTTAAGCAACAACACAACTTACCTAAATCGCGAACCGTAAATTTACTGGCTATATTGGCAGTGTTTGCGCTAGCGTGGTTTGGCCTTTCCATCGGACTGCTTGATAGCATGATCAATCTGTTGGCCATTGCCTGTGCTCTCAAGCTTATGTTGGTAGAGAAAAAAAGAGACTTTCACCTTTTAATTTGTACCTGTTTGTTTTTAATCGGTTGTGGGTTTATATCAGCACTTAGTCTACTGGCTTGGTTGGGCTACTTAGGTATTCTAATGCTGCTACTCTTGGCCACTGTGTCTTTTCATGGCACTAACATATCGCTCAAACGAAATGCTAAGTTTGTCATACTGCTTGTGTTACAAGGGTTACCTATAGCCTTACTCTTATTTTTGGTCTTACCTCAGTTACCCCCTCTGTGGCAAATGCCATCATCAACGTCTTCTCAAACTGGCTTGTCAGAATCGGTAACACCGGGCGATATTGCATCTCTTGCAAAATCATCAGACTTAGCGTTCACAGCAACATTTAACGCTACAAGTGACGTGCCCGCCATACCACAGCGCTATTGGCGTGCGATGGTTATGGAAGACTTCGATGGCAAAACCTGGTCTATCAGCGAAAAAAGACGGCTCGCAGAAAGACAACTTTATGTTATGAACAAACCATCGCCGTTATTACAACTGCGAGCAAAAGCCCAAGATAACGCTATTCCGTATGAAATTATTGTAGAGCCAACGCACCAAACTTGGCTATTTGGCCTTGAAGTCTCATCACCAAACAACGCCATTAATACGCTGACAGTAAGGTCGCAATTTGATCATACGATGAGAACAAATGTGCCGCTGGCAAGCAAAAAAGTGTTTCATCTTCACTATTTACCCACACAAAGCATAACCAACAGCATTTCTGGTTTTGAGCGAAATTTAAATCTATTCATTCCACAAGACAGCAACACGCGAACTCTGGCATGGGCTGCTTCACTTAAAGAACAATATGCCACACCAAAAGGCATAGCTGAAGCGATTATGAAACACTTCGCTAATACGTCTTTTCGCTACACACTTGACCCCAACTCAATGCCAACGAACCCAGTTGATGCCTTTCTGTTTGAGGAAAAAGCTGGTTTTTGTGCACATTATGCCGGTGCGATGGCATTCGCCTTACGCGCGGCCGACGTACCTGCACGCATGGTGACAGGCTATCACGGCGGTGAATCACTGAACGATAATGTGCTTCAAATAAGGCAATACGATGCGCATGCATGGGTAGAGGCGCTTATAGAAGATAGGTGGGTTCGCTTTGATCCAACCAGCATGGTTGCACCTTCTCGATTGGCCTATGGACTGGAGCAGGCATTACTTGAATTTGGTGAACGCCGTGATGAGAGTATTTTTAGTGATTTGACGCAGGTGGCATTGTTTACTCAAATTCAAGGCTGGCTTCGACAGTTAGACTATACATGGAGCAAATGGATCCTTGGCTTTGACGCCAATACGCAAAGCGACTTGCTTGAAAAGCTACTCGGCGAAATTAGCATGCAAAAAATGACAATCGTGTTTCTCAGCGTCATTGGTGCTATCAGCGTGATACTACTTGTCTATTTCTTCCCCTCAAATCCGATTCGAGCATTTGCGCCTTATCAGCGCTATTACATGAAGTCATTGGCATTGATAGAAAAGCGCACCAACACCATGCGCGGCAATGAAAGTCCTGTGCATTTCACCACACGCATAGCCAGTAAGCTCTCTCCAGACGTACAAAAAATTATAACAACGATGCACCACGCGTACGCTAGATACAATTATCAAGAAATCGCCGATGAAAAGGACACAATCAATATAATGAAACAGAGTTACAAATCACTCAAACATTCACTTAAATAGTGCGAATATGCCCGTTTGTGTGCATAGCACAATGGGCATCGCATTAGAAAATAACAAAACACGGTTTATAAAAATCAAAATAACAATTAAAATTCAATAACTTAATAACAACACCTTAACAACTGGCATTGTTTTGGCTTTATCATTTGTGCAATGCATATTCTGATAGTTCGAGTTGTTGGCACTATCGAAAGCGTCACTGACAATTTAAAGGATTTGGACAAAGGCGTCCCCAACTCTTTATCGCTAGAGAGTTGCGGACGCCTTTTTTTGATCGTTTAGAGTGCGTGACTACTCAACTTAATTACTACAACAAGAGGTGAAACCATGGCTTATCTTTTACCCGCCGAGTTTGCTACCAAGATGGTAGATGCTGGTGAAGCTAAAATATACATGTCAACTCGCGACACACTAATTCGAGCTTATATGGCAGGTGCTATATTGGCGCTGGCAGCAGTATTCGCGGTCACTATTGCAGTGCAAACTGGTGTATTTTTGATTGGTGCAGTGCTGTTCCCTGTCGGTTTCTGTATGTTGTATCTTATGGGTTTTGACCTTCTAACTGGCGTATTTGTATTAACCCCTCTGGCATGGCTGGCCAAACGACCGGGAGTAACACCGAAACAGATTCTGCGCAATTGGGGACTTGTATTTTTAGGCAACTTTGGCGGCGCTCTGACTGTTGCCTTTATGATGTCTTTTATCTTTACCATGGGCTATAACGTAGATGGCGGTGCGATAGCAACAAAAGTTGCCAGCATTGGTGAAGCGAGAACGTTAGGCTATGCCGAACACGGCGCTGCAGGTTGGATCACTATTTTTATTCGTGGAATGCTGTGTAATTGGATGGTATCACTTGGCGTAGTAGGCGCGATGATTTCTACCCATGTGAGTGGTAAAGTTTTTGCGATGTGGATGCCAATTATGCTGTTCTTCTTCATGGGCTTCGAACATTCTGTAGTTAACATGTTCTTGTTCCCTTTTGGCCTTATTATGGGCGGTGACTTCTCAATCATGGACTACTTTATTTGGAACGAAATTCCTACTGCACTTGGTAACTTAGTGGGTGGATTGGCCTTTACCGGGCTAACGCTATACACCACTCACGTCAAAACACTGCCAAAACGCAACATACCTGTTAACAAGGCAGCGGCGACGGAAACACTTCCAATTTAATGCCGGCAATCAATGACGCTAACGGCTTATTAAGTCGATAACGTCAAGACCTTCAACCTTAATATCCCGTGAAAGGTTTTAAGGTATAAAGTGGACGCTTATGAATAAGCCAATAAACACGCTTCGTTTTTCATGTGAACACCTGTGTTTAGACATAAGCGCCTACTCATCCCCCGGCATTAAGAGTGTCAATCAGGATGCATTTGACTTCCGTATTTCACAAAGCCACCGCGTAAACGTAAAACCGTCTGCTCAATGCGCTGCTCGCACTCAAAGCAGCGTCAGTTTCTTTGTTATTGCTGATGGTGTAAGTAGCAGCACGATAAGCCAGGTTGCCAGTGATTTTGCAACGGCGAGGTTTTCGTCACTTTTTGAGCTCGCCCCCGAACACTGGGACATCAGGCATACCGCCTCGACGCTCATTAAAGAAATTAATGCCCTTCTGTACACGCGAAATCAACAAAGTGTTTTTTGCTACACCCCTGAAAAAGGATATGTGTGTACGTTCACAGTTCTCGTCATAGATGATGATACGCTGCATATTTTTCATGTTGGAGACTGTCAAATACAATTGAGCACGTCTTCAATCAACGAGCGTCTCACCCAAGCCCACCGACAAGCATGTCAAGAACAGCCCGGACACTCCTACCTTACTAATGCGCTTGGTGTTAGTGCACAGATTAATATCGACTACATTAAACACCCTATACGAGAGCGGTGCACTATCGCTATGAGCACAGATGGTGTACATGACTTTATCAATATGACCGATGCCCTAACGCATTTACACGGTAGTGACACATTCTCAAGCGATACGGCCAAAACGTACGTAGACCAGGCAATGAGTAACAACAGCGATGACAACCTGACGTTAATACTAATAAAGTTAACACTGCCGCAAGTTGAACAGCACAAATGTGCAGAGACGAATCAACCTGTACAACAACGTTCGTCTGCCGTTTTGCCCATGAAAGAAAGCCCACATGTGCAAGTGGGAGATGTCATTGACGGGCTCATGTTAAAGCGCCAACTCTATACATCGGCGCGAAGTCATATATTCATCGCCAAAGTAGACGAGACGTCGGTATCAAGCAAAGAGGTATGTGCTGAAACATTGGCATTTAAAACCCTCGCCACAGAGTTGCTTACCAGTGATGGTCGAGAGGGCACAGAAGAGTATTCAGCACAGCACACCGAAACATGGCTAGCTCGGCGCATAAACTCTAAACACGTCGTAAAGTATCCAACGCTCTCTAGCTTGGGCCTTTCACCCACCCCAAGCACCGCATATTGTTTAAGTGAATATGTAGAAGGTCAAACACTCGCGCAATGGATGCTCGATAACCCCTCACCTACCCTTGAAAAAGTCCGTCGTATTGTCGAGCAAATTGCTACGGGTCTTCAAGCTATGCACCGACAAGGGGTTTTGCATCGCGATATACGACCAGAAAACATAATAATTAATGACGAAGAACACTGCACCATTATCGACCTCGGTGCCGCCGGCCTAATAGATGCGCCGAGCCTGTATAACGACACGCCTATACCTGGCGACTTATTGTACGCCGCACCTGAATACTTTATTGGTGATGTCGGCACAGAGCTGTCAGATCAGTTTTCGCTTGCCGTTCTGTGCTATACGCTTTTATGTGGACGTTATCCCTATGGTACCAAGCTTGCGCACTGCCGCACGCGCGCTAATCAACAAAAACTAAAGTATCAAAGCGCTATCGATGGGCACACCCGTATCCCACAATGGTTAGATGGGGCTTTGAAACGCGCACTTCACATCAATCCGGAAAAACGTTTTGCTGCGTTATCAGAGTTTATATATGCACTTCGCTACCCGACGCCACATCAATACGCACAGCCTTTGCCACTAGTAAAACGCAACCCTTTAGCTTTTTACAAAGCTTTGGCGCTTATCCTTGTATTCACAAATTTAATAACCGTAGTACTACTTCTTTAACCCAACTAAGGAATCACTATGATTACATCACGTACGCAAGTTACTGACATGATCCAATCAGCAAAAATCTTAAAAGGCATCACTTGGCGACAGATTGCTGAAGTGGTTGGCCAATCGAAGGAATGGAGCACTGCCGCTTGCCTTGGTCAAATGGCTATGACCAAAGAACAGGCGGAAGGCGTGGGCGAATTATTGGCACTTTCTGATGAAGCAGTAGCGTGGCTTCAAATAGTGCCATATAAAGGTTCGTTGCCAACAGAAGTCCCTACCGACCCATTAATTTATCGTTGGTATGAGTTAGTGAACGTTTATGGCACGACGCTAAAAGAGCTTATTCACGAAGAATTCGGTGACGGCATTATGAGCGCAATTGATTTTTCAATGGATTTACAGCGTGAAAATGATCCAAAAGGCGACCGTGTAAGTGTTGTTATGTCTGGAAAATTTTTACCGTACAAAATGTACTAAAGCTTATTTACCTTTCTCAATATCTCATTGCAGTTAACGGTCAGCCTCTGCGCTCGGCCGTTTGCATTCACGAAGCCGCGCACGACATTCCATGTTGTGATTCAATCCCTTCACCTTTCGTTCACCTTTCTCCCTTTAATATTGCGCTCACACTCATCCTAACTAACCAATTTTTACCGTGAGAGGAATTTATGAGAAAGACAGACGTATTGCGAGTTGGGCTATCACTGTTGGCAGCGTCTATTGTGGTAGGTTGTGGCTCAAACAATGATGGAGTGAGTAATAACATACCGCTTCCCATCGCAGATGCTATATCAACAGATTATCAAGGAAACTGGGTTGCACCGGGATACGGATTAAGCCTCGCGATAGGCAAAGACGCCGTGACGCTTTACCAAAGCACCACCGATTATTGTTTCATTATGAATATCGAAGAAGAGGTAGATACGGCAGCTTTAGAGCGTGTTATTAGAACAACAGACTCGTCCGATACTCTAGAATGGTATACCGGCACGGGAACCGATACATTCGGTCCGCCAGGCTATCGCTTTAACAAAGTGGTATCGCTACCTGCATCATGTGAACAAGATCCGATTTCTCTTTCACCAACCTTCGAAACTGATTTTGACGCACTTGAACTATTCGACATGTATACGCAAATCTTTGAAGAGTATTACGTTGATTTTGAGCGCATGAACGTGAATTGGTCAGATGTGGTTCAAACTACCGGCGCAGATCTAACGGCAACTTCAACCAATGAAGCGTTGTTCGAAGCCATGGCTTATTCGCTTGAGCCATTGGCAGATGGCCATAATCACCTGATTTCACCGCAAGGGTTAGAATATAAGGTCACCACTAAACAAACTATGCTAGAACGCCTTGTTGAAGACTTTGCCCACGACAACAACATAGCGTACCCCATTTCCGGTGACGTCGTTACACCAACGTTACTAGCGCAACTTGAAGAGTTCTTGTTGGATAATTTGTCTCTTCAGTGGGATATTGTTACTGACTATGCGCAGAACGACGCTGACATTAAGTCTACTGCAAATGACGCTATCCGATGGTTTAAGAACGATGGCTTGGGTTACCTGTATATTGGCACAATGCTAGGTTATGCTGAAAATACAGAAGACGAACTCACGTTCAGTCGCAATACACTTACAGCAGTGGATGCTGCGCTAGATGAAGCATTGACCGACCTTAACGATGTTGAAGGCCTGATTATTGATGTTAGAACAAACGATGGTGGATTTGATTTTGTCAGTATGGCAATAGCCAGTCGCTTCGCTCAGGAAGAATTTCACGCGTTCAGTAAACAGGCTAGAGATGGCAACAGTAGAACTGAGCTGCTCGATGTATATGTCGGGCCACGGTCTGAGATTAATTACACTGGCCCTATAGCCGTATTGACAAGTTCAAGCACGGTCTCAGCAGCTGAAACCTTTACCATGATCATGGACGAAATGCCTAACGTTACCCTTATTGGTGAAGCGTCGCACGGTGCATTTTCAAACGTATTGGAGTGGACACTTCCTAACGGTTTTAATATCGGCATGTCCAATGAGTTCTACCTGACGCCTGAAGGCGTATGGTATGAAGGCTCAGGTATTCCTGTTGATATAGAAGTGCCGTTTTTCACTAGAGAGCAACGTGAACAAGGCATTGATTTGGGCATTGAAGCGGCAGCGGCACATTTGCTCAACTAAGATGATTCAACTCTGTCGTCGCCACGCATAGCTAATACTTGCGTGGCGGCATACTATTGGTTAACACCTTCATGCAATTTGGGCCTATTTTTAGCCTCAATAAGCAATGCAAACCCTGTAATGGAAAACCACGCTATCATTGCATACAGGTAAACGAAGGACAGATGGTGAAAGGCATCATTCAACACTACGATGCCTAATACACCCACGCAGAAACCTAATGCATGCATGAGCACGTGATAGCGACCGCGTAAAAACAACAAGACACTGATAAGACAAATCCACAAATCAATCCCCCACTCTGTGCTTGCTCTTAACTTGTTTAATATTGCATACACTTCCAACGTTAGCTGAGCTTGTTCGTAGTTACTATCAAATTCTTGCCGAATAAGTAATTCATTAGACATGATCTCAACAATAAAAATCGTTGTGTCGTGTGACAGCGTTAGGAAGCTCACAATAGTGCACAGTATGGCTAAGCCTTCAAAGTTACTTCGGTTTTGTCTTGTGAGAACTCGATTTAATAAGAAAACACATAGGCCTAAAAGCGGGAAGACAATGAAGTGCCACAGGTGCAACCACCAACCGTACTCCATGATGATGCGCAAGCGCCCATCCGGAAAGTCATAAATGTCTGGCGCTAGCCATTTCAGTGTAACCACGCCTAGCAAAAAACACGAAGCACATATAAGTGCATAGATACCGCCGTGAACTCCGGCATTCCTAGTTATCAAGCAGTTGCCTCGCCATATGAAAGTTAACTTTTTTAGCACATTAATGCTATGTGTAAATCATAAACACAAAAAAGCCGGTCATTAAGACCGGCTTTTAAATGTTGAAGCTGTTAGTTAAC
>CAYVST010000103.1:0-11859 GCA_964454185.1 uncultured Alteromonas sp. | reverse complement strand
TTCTGAGTAATCAGGACACAAGAAAAACCCGGCTTAGGCCGGGTTTTTTGTTTTCTGATTTCCGCTAGGTATTAGACCAATAAATCATTGAACAAACTTTTTAGCAGAAATTGTCACTTAATTGACTAACACACATGAGAATAGGCTGGTCAAAGAGCCGTCAACGAAATATTGCCGGTACAGCAATCACTGCAAGTGTATAAATGCTAGCTGTGTATACATTTAGTAGATGTAATCTAAACGAGCAATTGTTAAGTCACCGATTTGCAAGCGAGTATCCATTTTTTATCCTGAGCCTATGCAAAATTAATACTGTGGTTGATTGCTCTGATGAACACACATAGTGATTATTAGATGGCTTTAGAGAAATGCTACTCAACATGACCTGGCGATACGTCGCAATCGCTAGTTTAATGACACAATTCCAAATAGAAGTACTCTATTATTTTAATAGTGAGCAATAACGTTCAGTCAATCACTAACGCCATAATTAATTGTAATTTATGTCATGAATACGCTATTGTCTTGGTGTAAGAGTTGAAACAAGCATTATGGATAAAATGCAAAAATTAAAAGGATTTACGCACAATGACTAAATTAAATTTGTTCCTACATATTGGAATACTTCTACTGTTGTACGGTTGCAGTAGCGACTCAGACCCAGATACCACTCCTCCCATTATATCAATTAATCCATCAACGCTAACTTATGAGTTAACAACGGGCCAGGCCGTACCGGAGATTAATGTAACTGCAACAGATGACCGTGATGGTGATATATCCCAAGCAGTTGAAGTTAATGGCGGTCCAATAGAGATAAATGATGTAGGTACGTATACCCTTACGTATACGGTTTCAGATAAGGCGGGAAACGAGGCTGTGCCAGTTTCAGTGTCTTTCATTTATAAGCTACCACCGGATACTACAAAACCAGTAATAACTATTTCGCCCAGCACGACTATATATGACCTTACTGTAGGTGATCCCATTCCAGAAGTAGTGGTTGGTGCAACTGATGATAGAGACGGTGATATTTCGCAACAAGTCCAAGTTTCTGGCGATATAGTTAATAATCAAGAGCGAGGGGCTTATAGTGTCACCTACAACGTTACTGATGCAGCGGGAAATGTAGCTGATCAGGTAGTAATAACGTATAACTACGAATATCCAAATGCACCAGATGGTGCATATCGTCTTGTGATTGACCAAGAAATGGCTGTTGAGGAAAATACCTTAGCGTTAGATGAAGCAGCAGTTGTCGAGTTAACACTTGAAAGAGGTGACAATGGCAATGCATACGGTGATGTTGAAATATCTCAAGTTTCAGGGCCTCTTGTGTCAATAGGCGAAGCATTGCAAGGTGAAGGAGGAAGTCCCGTTCAGTTAAGATTCTACGGACACGATGAGTCGAATCCGGTAAATATTGAATCTTTTATGGGTAGTCGAATGTATATGCGTATGCCGCATGTTGAAGCAAATCAAGACTTAGTTTTTCGATTAGATTTCAAATCAGAAAGTACTGTCGTTTACACAGATTCAATAACGGTAAATTTGACTGATTTGGGAGAGATTCCAGAAAGCGGCCTTTTTAAAGCTAGAACGAGGAAACCACACTCTGAAACAGGAGAACTGATAAGTTATAATACTTACAGAGAACCTGATTATGGAAGTTGGCTTCAATTTGAAAGATTCCATGGCGTAA
The DNA here is from genome assembly GCA_964454185.1 of uncultured Alteromonas sp. Lineage (GTDB taxonomy): Bacteria > Pseudomonadota > Gammaproteobacteria > Enterobacterales > Alteromonadaceae > Alteromonas. The sequence goes on along the minus strand of CAYVST010000103.1, from coordinate 10,157 downwards.
GTTTAGATAGCGAAGGTTTGGCACAGTCTTTCTTGGCTAGCGTCGTATCGCATCCTGAATCGTTAGTGCGAGAGCCATTACTTGATAATGTAGAGTTAGACGAACTTATTATCAGGGAGGGCATAACTATCGATACCAAAAACAATCGACTAATTGTTCCCCATGTCGATAAAGAAAATGTAGTTGCCTTAAATGCAGTAATACGCGAAACACCCGAAAATACATGCAATTATTTTGCGGATACTATAATTACCCCAGAAGGTACAGTCACAGAAGATGGTGTGTTAATACACGCGCAGCCTCACTTGTGCCATATTGACTCAGAAAAAACATATCCTAGAGGCAGTCAGCCCGAGACAGTCTCTTTTATATACAATGCAGTTAAAAAGGAAGTAGAGCAAATCAGCATAAGTGGAAATGGGGAAATAGAAATTGAAGATTCAATTTCCCTTCCCTCGTTACCAGAAGGGGAGTTAGAAGTTGCGTTATTTCAAAAGAAATGGCTCGTGCTGAAAGAACGCAACTTTGACAATCGATATTGGGCATACTATCGACTGTACGATGGTAGTAGTCAAACTTGGTACTTTGAGCCTCCACTGGCTTTCAACGAAACCAAGATCACTGATATTAGTTACTTGAGCACAGCAGTGGGTGGAGGAGTGATGATTGCCAACCCTGATAAAGATTACGTCACGCTCTACACTAGTAACTATTCAGATGACACTATTCGAAAAGAGAAAATTTCATTCCCAACTCCAATAGAGTGGTTCGGTTACTCATTTGCTGACTCCGATAGACTTTCTTTGTCAATGACGCTCTTTTTGGGTCGTCGTTCTAATGGGGTATACACTGAAAATATGTATATGAGAACCTATAGAGATTAGCCAGTCACTGCATAGCTAGTTGCATGTTGAGATGAGATGTTTATGCGTAATAGTTTGTGTTTTACTGTATCATAAACGCCAATTTTTACGTCAATTCCCAATTTGCTTCTAGCTAGTTCTAAAATCGAACGAAAGTTTCTTTTTTACCTACTTATCTTTACAAGCTTAGCGAGCATTCAGGGAGTGACACTGTGCGCTATCTATCACAAGTCTTACGAGTACCCTTTCTAGCTTATGGATACAATGTAGCTAGAAAAGCTGTGTGAAGCAGAGAGGAAAAAAAGTCATTGAAAGAAAAAACAATTACTAACAATCGTTGTACCTACGATGAACTCGTCAAAGCGAGTGCTGAGTGGCTTCAAAGATCAGCGACTCCTGAAGCTAGTTTGCAGCTCAAAATGGAAGCAAAGGTTGCGGCCCAAATTTTTAGCTTTAAAACTTGTGTAGGCATACTAACGCATTTGCTTGCGTCGGAGCACGTGGATGAAGTGGAGATGACTGAATTCATAATCGGCTGCAAAGAGCACGAGGAGGCTAATTTAGAGCTCTTCGATACATTCTCCATAGTTGAGCGTGTGTTTTGTATTCTTCTCTTAAGAGGCGAAAATGCTCAAGGATATAATATTGACTTCACGACTATTACATACGGCATCGCTGTAAAGATTTACTATCTTTGCCGAGCATTCGAAAAGAAATGGTTTGCTTCTGAAAGTATTTCAAAACTTGTGGACATCGACCAATTAATTAAAATTAAAGGGTTAGCGGGAAAAAGAGTCTTGTCTTTTGATAGAAGAATAGTCAAACCGCGAGAAGATGTGTCTAAAACTAACGACAAATTTAGAGTGTTGGTTGTAGCTTCTGTCTTATCGCCGAATCCCAATAGTGCACACTTTAGTTTAACGCTCTCTTTTTTACAGACATTGTTGGCATCATCATCAAGCGATTCAGATGTCTGCTTCGCGCTATCAGGCGAGTCAACTTTCGACCTATTTGATACTACCGTAAGAGGCTTGGATCAAAGTAAGCACGCAATGCATCTGAAGCTTTGGGAAGAAATTGGTGGTGAACGCAGTAATTTTTACAACGGTGCATTAAATCGGCAAAGTAATTACGAAAACTTTAAAAGCTGGGTTGATTCCAAAGAGCCGTCAGTCGTATTGTTCGTTGGTGATGTGTTCGAGAGTGCTTTTTACAGAAAACAAATATATTTTGAATATCCAACTTCCTATATTCCTATGGCCATGTCTAATGATCCTAGAGGCTCGGTTGATGGCATAATCTGTAAAGAAGACTCTTTCTACGCCAATATGAAAAATAAATATGGCGAGAAAATCGCCTTTCCGGTCGGGTATCCGTTCGTTTCAAGAATGGTTGATAAAGATACTTCTGATAACAAAATGCTAATCCGGAAAAGTGAGAACGAGAAACTCGTACTAACACCATTGAGGGGAGAAAGGCTTTACTCTATTTTTACGCAGTCTCTATCTGATCAAGAAGTTGACGATTTCTGCGCCTTATTTGCTAATAATCCTGCGCTAAAGTGGGTCTTTTTAGGCGATACTAAATTAGCAATGTATTTTTCTTCCGAGCCAAAATTCGCTTCTATTCTTGATAAGCAGATTTTCTGTCTAGATGCTACAGACAACTTTGCTTCATTTGTCGAAGAGTTTGATATCATTTGTACAATTCCCTATATGACAGGGGGAAATCAATCTGTCAGTTTTTGTATGGGCAAAGGAATTGCTGCTGTCGCTGGGTTTACAAGTGATTCATGTGGAGTGACTCCAAATGATTTGACATATAAAAACTATGGTGAATTTATCAGTGTGGTTGAACACTTGCTAAATGATGAAACTAAGCTTTCAAATGCCAAAGCGAACTGCCAACGTCGTATTGCTAGTTTTGCACCCGACATGTTGTCTGCACGCTGGATAGAATCACTCAAGAGAATTGCTGAAAAGGGTAAACAAAGGTTATTGGAGTCTTAAGTGGCGTATTTAAAAGACCATGAATTAGAGCAATTGGGCTTTAAAAGCGTTGGTGACAACGTAAGAGTAAGTGACAAAGCGTGCATATATAACCCTGAACTAATTGAATTGGGTAATAATTCAAGAATAGATGATTTTTGTGTCATTTCTGGCAACGTCAAAGTTGGGCGCAATGTACATATCACACCTCAGTGTTTAGTTGCTGGCGGTGAGCCAGGAATTGCGATAGGAGACTTTGTCGCACTCGCTTATGGCGTGAAAGTGTTTGCTCAATCTGATGATTATTCCGGTGAAACGATGACAAACTCTACGGTCCCCAAAGAGTTCAAAAAAGAAATTTTTAAGAGTGTTTGTATAGGTAGGCATTCAATCATAGGTGCTGGAACTATAATCATGCCTGGCGCAAACATTGGAGAGGGCAATGCTGTCGGAGCAAATTCACTAATCATAAACAGTACCGACGATTGGTCCATTTATGTTGGTTCTCCGGCCAAAAAACTAAAGGATAGGAAGAAAGATCTTCTTGTTTTAGAAAAGAGATATCTAGAGAGTGAAAAATGATTGTATTTAATAAGCCGCCAGTTACAGGAAATGAAGAAAAGTATGTATTGGAGGCTATCAATAGCAGCAAGATCTCTGGCGACGGCGCATTTGGCATTAAGTGCCAAAAATGGTTTGAAAAAGGCCTTGGATGCACGAAAACTCTCCTTACCCCATCGTGTACAGCGGCTCTAGAAATAGCTGCGCTTCTGGCTGATATTCAACCAGGCGATGAAGTTATTATGCCGAGTTATACATTCGTTAGCACTGCAAATGCCTTTGTGCTGAGAGGCGCTAAAATTGTGTTTGTTGATATCAGGCCAGATACAAATAATATTGATGAATCAAAGATTGAAGCCGCAATAACGAACAAAACTAAGGCAATTGTTCCAGTTCATTATGCCGGTGTAGCATGTGAGATGGATACAATCATGAATCTCGCGGAAAGATACAACTTAATGGTTATTGAAGATGCTGCGCAGGGCATGATGAGCACTTATAAAGGAAAGCCCCTAGGTACCATCGGCCATATAGGGGCTTTTAGTTTTCACGAAACAAAGAACTACACCAGTGGAGGTGAGGGGGGCCTGTTGATCATCAACGATGAATCGCTTGTCTTCAGAAGCGAAGTGATGAGAGAGAAAGGAACCAATAGAAGCCAGTTTTTTCGTGGACAAGTGGATAAATATACGTGGGTAAGTGTAGGGAGTAGTTACCTTCCAAGTGAGCTTCAGGCAGCCTTTCTATGGGGACAGCTAGAAAAAGCTGAAATGATCAATCAGAAAAGACTAGCTTTATGGGCTCTATACTACGAGCTTTTGAGCCCTCTGCAAACTAATCATCTGTTATCGTTACCTATTGTGCCTAACTCTTGCCAACATAATGCGCACATGTTTTATATAAAATTGAAGGACGTGGAAGAGAGGACGGCGTTTATTGAACATTTAAAACAAAACGATGTTATGGCCGTTTTTCATTATGTACCTCTTCACAGTTCACCGGCAGGTGAGGAATTTGGTTCATTTGTCGGTGTTGATGAATTTACAACCCAAGAAAGTGAGAGGTTGGTAAGGTTGCCGCTTTACTACAGCCTAACTAATGAAGATGTGAAAAAGGTCTGCAATGCAATAAAAACGTTTCTGGATGCAAGGTAAGTATTCTAAATCCGGAAAATACATAACTTATAACGAACCTCAAGTAGGCTATTTAAACCATTTGAAGTCAGATGCTGGTAAGTTTCAGTGCCCAACTACAAACATACTGTTCGTATTTGGGCTTAGCTTAATGCTTATATCGTACATCACGTTGCACCATCTGAGGCTTATCGCTATCATCCCACTCTTACGGTTTATTGTTTTTTCTTTTTTTCAATTTGACCATCGTAACGTCAAAATAAATATTAACACGTACGGGATTTTTCGATGAGAACTGCTTATTTTATACTGGGGATGCACCGCTCTGGCACATCTGCATTGGCCTCTACAATCCATGGCCTTGGAGTAACCCTCGGTGACTCCTTGCTCCCGCCCAGTGAGGATAACCCCAAAGGTTACTTTGAAAATAAAGCGGTTCAGGAATTTAACGAGGCGTTCCTAGTTGGTAGTGGTTTTGGTTGGGATGATGTGTTTTTTGATATTCACGATGTTCCAGAGTCAGATTATCAAAGACTTGTCTCATCGGCATCTAGAATTCTGGAAAATGAGTTTGGAGCATACGAATCTTTTGCTGTGAAAGACCCTCGAATTTGTATTCTACTGCCAGTTTGGCTAGATGCTTGTAGAAAGCTCAATATAAAACCTCGAGTTGTTTTAGCGCATAGGCATCCATTAGAAATAGCGGAATCGCTCAAAAAAAGAAATGGAATGAGCATAAGAAATGCTCTGGCTCTATGGGCAGACCACATGTTCAAAGCGGAGCTTTATTCAAGAAATTTAGATAGAATTTTAGTTTCCTATGATGATTTGCTAAGCAATTTTTCTCAAACCACAACTTCCCTTCAGTCTTTTTTGGGTGGAAGCCACTCTAATTCAATAGATTCAGACATGGTCATTGACAGTTCGTTGCGTCACCATAGTGTAAAGTCAAGAGCCTTAAATGGCGTTCCAAAATGTATTTCGGACTTGCTTAAGCAATATGAAAAAGGGGAGTTCACGGCTAAAACCATGGACTCGGCAATGTCCGAGTTTTCTATGCTTAAAAACATGTTTTTTAATGCTGGAAAAACTGCGCTTTTTCAACAAGTTTTTGAAGAACGTAGAAAATACAAATTGTTAAAAGATGATAACTTCGAAAAACTCCAAGTCAGTAATAAAAAGCTAAAAACTCTTACTGATGAAGCTAACATGCTCAAAAGTGAGCTAAATGGATATGCAACTGAAAGTAAGAGATTTGAGGAGCAAATTCGTACTGAACTTGAAAGTAAATACCAACTCACTAAAGAGCTAGAGCAAACTCGAGCTAAACTTCAGCAATTAGAGCTTTCTCATCAGCACAAGCAACAAAAGCTCGAGTTACATCAAAGGGATATTGAAATAAGAAATGAGCAAGTACGAGATTTGAGAGCCTCTGTAGAAAAGCGTGACGATAATATAAGAAATGCAGCGGAAAAAAATAAACAGTTGGACAAAGAAAATTCTCAATTACGCAATGCGCTACAACAATTAGAGATTGACGGTAAATATTTAACACAGAAAAATGAAGCATTAACATCTAAACTTGAAAGCCTCGAACTACTTTTAGCCCAAAAGAGCAATGATACTGACCATTTGACGCTGCTGAATGACGAGCTTCATAAGCAAATTGATACGCTCAATATTTCGTTTAAGGAGCTTAAAGCCAGTAACGACAATACATCAATGCTCTTAGATAAGTCGAAGCAAAACGAAGCTGAGCTAAAGGACGTAAATGCAGCCCTCGTTGATGATATCAAAACTTTGGATACGAGTTTTGAGCGATGTCGTACCGAATTAGAATTACTACAACAGTCTTACAGTAAATTAAGTGAAAACTTAGAATCTACGCAATCGGAATTATTGTCTGCTCAGCAGAACTGCGACAAGCTAGTGGAAAAAGAAAAGGTAACTCGCTCCGAGCTTGGCAAAACTAAAGCTGATTTAAAGAGTGTTCAAAAACGTGTAGAAGAAAAACTTCAAGATTTCGAGAGCTCAAAACGCTTGTCTAAAAAACGCTTGGAAGAGAGTGAAGAAGTTGCAAAACACCTAAAGCAACAGCTGGATAATATAGATTCACAAGTTGTCCAGTGGGTTGAGCTTCTAAGCTCACCCATGAGTTCCATTGCACTCGATTACACAAAGAGCAAAGAGGCTCATTCGAGTATCCGTGCGAAGCTTACTGCCGCGTTGTTAGCAAGACGACTTGAAAAGGCAGCGGTTAAGTTTAACGAGAATACTCTTACAGCAAAGAGTATACCTATGTCGTTTGTGGCCAACTTTGATGAAGTGGGTTATTTCAACTGTAATGAAGACGTTGAAGTAGCTGTTGGGGACGGCGAGTTCCAAAATGGCTTAGACCATTTCTTAAAGTTTGGCTTTTACGAAACGATGCAAGGGAAACGTAAACTTCATCCGAAAGCGCCAATATTTAACCCCGATTTGTACAATCAATCAGATGTCAAAAATGCTTTCAGCGATTATCTGAAAGGGTTGTATGATGACGTCAATAAAAGAAAATTACTTACCACGCCTCCCCTTGTAAAAAAAGAAGTAGCAAGGCCAAGTGAGCGCAAAGTGACAAATTCATTGGAGGCGGGTATTTCTGTCCCATCCTTTGATAGACGTCCAGCACCAAATCATATTAGTGCTCTGCAGAAGATACCAACTGTCGATATCATATTGCCGGTATACAATGCGCTTGAAGACGTAAAAGCATGTATTGAATCGCTATACAACAACGAAACTATACCGTTTAACCTCATCATTATTGATGACTGCAGTGAAGAAGAAACCAAGCTTTGGCTAGAGTCAGCGCAGAAGGAATTCGGATTTAAGTTGTCGAGAAACGCTGAAAATCTTCGCTTCACCAAAACCGTTAATAGAGGGTTTAGTCAAAGTGAAGGTGACTTTGTTGTTCTTCTAAATAGCGATACCATAGTTACCGCTTACTGGCTTGAGAAAATTCTCTGCTGTTTCGAGTCAGATAGCAGTGTAGGTATTGTTGGTCCGCTTTCTAATGCAGCAAGTTGGCAAACCGTGCCAGTGCGTGAAGATAAAGTGAATGGCGGTTGGCTCGTAAACGAAATACCAGAAGGTTATAGCATCGAACTTATGGGGCAACTGGTTGAGACAATATCCCAACGCCAGTACCCTAATGTGCCCTCTGTAAATGGCTTCTGCTATGTAATCAAACGTGACGTTATAAACCAGATAGGTACGCTAGACGAAGAATACTTCCCAACGGGATATGGTGAAGAAGATGACTTTTCTATTCGTGCTAGAAAAGCGGGTTACACCATACGCGTTGCCGATGACACATATGTATTCCATGCTAAGTCAAAAAGCTACACGAAAGAAGTTCGTAAGGTGCTTACTGTTGGTGGCAGAAAGTCTCTCGACAAGAAGCACGGAAAAGAAGAAATTGAGAAGCTAATTTCAGCGTGGAAGGCTGAGCCTCTTTTACCGGAAATCGGAAAAGAAATAGAAAGCTTTATGCAAATTTCGTCAGGCAATAAAAAGGTGGTGTTTACGGCCATATTTGGTAACTACGATAACCTCAAAACGCCAGAGTATATAAACCCAGATTGGGATTACGTATGCTTCACCGACAATAAAAATGTTGAATCTGATGTATTTACCGTAAAGCATGTCAATCAGCGTTTTGAAAACGTTACTAAAAACGCGCGAATGATTAAATTACTTAGTCACCTATTTTTGATCAATTACGAATATTCTTTATGGATTGACGGGAGTGTTAAGTTAAGAGGCAAGAATATTGATGAATTAGTCAATCATAACCTTTCGTCAAACTACATATCTTTACACAATCATGTAAAACGCGACTGCGTATATGAAGAAGCTGACGCTTGTATGTTAGCGAAGAAAGATGGCAACGATATTCTCGCCAGACAAATTGCTGAATACCGAAACGAAGGCTTGCCAGAATCAGTTGGTGTATTTGAAACGGCGGAAATAGCCCGAAGGCAATGGGCGCCAGAAGTTCAAATGCTGAATTCACTATGGTGGCAGCAATTAGATGCTTTTAGCATTCGAGACCAAGTCGCGCTTCCATTCGTTTTTTGGAAGCATGACTTCACTAGTTTTACTATGGAAGGGAACCAATGGTTAGACGCATATTTCCATATGTACAAACATCGCGCTTCTCAGAGCAAGCACAATACGGCAGTAGAGCTTCTAATTCATGTAGAAAATGCTGAAACAGATGTAACCGCATTGGTAGAAAACGTTTTTGGGAAAACCAACTATACGAATTTTGACGTAAAAGTGTTGCTGACTAATTCAGTAACAGTAAGTGAAGATGACAAAGAAGCCCTGGAAAAACGTTTTGGCAAAGGACTGACTTTTGCAGAGGAAGCCAAGCGTGTTTCGCCGAGTGATTTGAATAGCGTTGTGAAAAGTGGCAAGACAGAACTATGCTGTTTGATGAGCGAGGATATCACATTGTTCAATAGCGATTGGTTAGACGTTCTCGTAGATGGTGTGGCGAACGATGAAAATGTAACGTTCGTGGGGCCTACGATTTTGAATGAACAATTCGATTTCGTTGCATCGAGTGTTCGCGTTAAGCGTAAGCAAGGAGCGCTTAAAGAAGTGTTTAATGCAAGAAAAGTTGGCGGTACGGGCGCTGTGCTTGCTATTCATCAGTCATGCATTTTGTTCAATCGTCAGCACTTTGTTCGTCTTGGTGGCTTTAATAGTGCGTTTACTACTTTGCGTTCTGCTGCAATTGAGCTTTTCCATCGCAATACCAAAAATAAGAAGCACACGCTACTGGCTAGTAACTCTGAAGTAATTATCAAGAATGATTGCGAAACAGTTGAAATGGACTTACTGGCCAAGCTTTTAAAATAAAAAACGACACCCCTATCGATATCGGTAGGGGTATTCCCCATTCATCAAGAAGTACAACTTGGCATATGCTCTTGCCAACGCCTCTGAACTATCTTTGTCTTGAATTTGAGACGCAAAGACTTGCTCGGCTTTTACAATGTGCGCTGGAATCGCTAAAAATGAAAAAATGCGTTCAAGGGTGTCGTGGTGTTTACGAAGCAAGGTTTCTTGTGTAGTAACAAAACACTGCTCGTCTGGAACAACGTTGAATAGGTTATTAAGCTGTTCTTTGTATTTGCCGCGGGCTAAGTATGAATTGTCGCGCCATACAGAGCCTGTGCGCCAGGCATCAACGTTATTAGTTTTGCGTAGCCGATGAGTTTCTTTTAAAAAACTCCAAAGCATATTGCTGTCCTCACGACCACGCTGTTTAGACATGTAAAAATGAGATACAGCTCTATCAACGGGGTTCCTAAGTAAGACGATAAACTTCGCTTGAGGATTGTAGTTGTAGCAGTCTTGTATAAACGTTTTGTTAAATACGGTTATCGGGGTGGCGTCGCATATAATCTTTTCTCCATGGTAATGAGAGAGCTTTTTTGCGTATCGCTTGTTCGCATATTCATGCTTATCTTCAGAGACGAAATCGGGTTGATCAAAGACGTGTGCTTCCTTTCCTTCGACAACACAAACGTCCGGGTGTTGAGAAAGAAAGTGCGCAA
>CAYVST010000102.1:0-11993 GCA_964454185.1 uncultured Alteromonas sp. | reverse complement strand
CGCGTGGTTTACGATATTTCTGGTAAGCCGCCGGCGACTATCGAATGGGAATAATGGCTCTCATTTAATTGATTACAAAAAGGCTATTTCATTTTACTGAAATAGCCTTTTTTGTATCTATTCATCTAGTGTGGCATCAGGGGTTTGCTAGCACACTATTTTGAGCCACTTTGAGCCACGTATCATTTGTCAAATGACGGATCGGTAACGCCCTTAAAGCACGACAAAATGTAAGGGAAGTTATCAGTAATGTAATATCCGTACACACCGTCTACCGTCATACCATTACATTCATCCAAGTCACCTGAACCGCTCACGTATTCATAGTCATCGCGAAACGCACCGTCGTACGTGCCGCCTGGCTCTCCGTCACCATTAGGTCTTTGCCCACTGCGCAACGTGAAACTAGAAAGCGCTTTTCTCACTGTGCCATTGTCGTCGAAATACGGGCCGAAAATAGGAAATCCATCTGCGGCAAAACCGATAACCGGTGACGGTGACCCGTTGTTATGTTCGTGATAAAACGCATTTGGCGTGCCATGGTAATGGTAGGTACCATCGCTTTGCGAATGAGCATTGTGAGTGTCTACATTAAAGCCATTATCGCGAAACATAGGGTCGTAACGCCACGGTTGTTCAATATCGCCGCAGCCGATTTTTCCATTGCCAATACCAAAGCACCCAGCAGCCAATAAATCTACTTTTACGCCGTTAAGCAAAATGGCATTGTCGGTACGCAAACTCAATGCGGTTGCACTATTTGCAAATGAGGGCGATGTGGTTATTTCATATCTGTCATCTTGCGCTGAAACATGGTTTGGGAATGCTTGTAGACCATCATTGAAATCGTGATTAGGGATGGCGTTGGTTTGAAACACGCACTTACCATTACTCACACTAATCGTTAAATCGCCGTTAAAAACTATACTACGATTTACATCAAGCACATTTGATGTGTAGCTCTCTACATAGTCTTCGCAGTTCGCGCTGCGACGAGTGAAAATTTGCCCCGTTATATCAATGGGGCTTTGTACAGGCATTGTTTCTCCTCTAATCGAAAGGCCCGTAGTGTAGAGTCGAGTAATATCATTGCCATATGCACTGTCGGCGCTTAGGTCTGCATCTTCATAAAATGAAATACTCACATCGTAAAGCTCTTGGGTGCCGTTAGAAAACTGGATTAGCTTCAGTGATTCGTCTCTGACGGTCCAACCTGTCACTTCTTCACTTTCAAATTCAGAATAGTTTTCGCTGCGCATCAAAGTCGTGTTCGAATCTGACAGTAAGTCGTAAAAACTCGTGCTGTCGAAAACCTGATTGGTTTCAAGTCCAGCGATTTGACCTAAAGTAGAGTAGAAGTCTGTGGCATTAATAAGTGCGCTTTCTCTTTCTCCACTGCGAACGATGCCTTTGCCGCTGATAAACATGGGGGCCCTGATCCCACCCTCATACAAAGTGGATTTGCTGCGTGCCCTCGCAAACACTTCAGTATCTACCACATTTCTTGGCGTACCATTATCGCCAATGAACACAAACACAGTATTGTTACGTACCTCTTCATCGAGTGATGCAATAAGTCGACCGATTTCTGAATCCATGGCATCAATTGAAGCCAAGTAATATTCTCGAGGATTGTTGTTTATATCATCACTTTCTCCCGTAAGTGCGCCACGGTTGTGCAGATTGGAAGGCGGTAAGTGAAGAGGCGTGTGAGGTGCTTGATAAGCCACCCAAGCAAACCAAGGGGATGTTTGTTGCCCAATCCACTGTATAGCGAGGTCCGTTACCAACGTAGTGTGGTAAATATCTGACTCAGACTGCACGCCATTGACGGTGAGTTCCCATTGGTTGTAGTCATCGATGTTACCCAAACTACCAGCGAAATGATCAAAGCCACTGAGATTGGGGTGGGTTGGCTCAGCATTTCTGCCGCCAGCTAAGTGCCACTTTCCAAACGCGCCAGTTGCGTAAGGCTCTTCAAGAAGTGGGCTTTTAAGATACTTAGCGACCGTATTTAGACTGGTATCAAGTTCTGCTGGAACACTGGTAACACCTGAATTAACACCATGCATACCAGTCAATAGAGCCGCACGAGTAGTCGTACAAGCTGGTGTCACCCACGTGTTTTCAAATACTAGTCCTTCGTTTGCCAACGCATCTAGACTTGGCGTAATTGGTGGGTCCGACGAGAAACTGTACTGGTTAGATGCATCAAGTCCTTGATCATCGCTAATGATGAACAAAATATTGGGCGGTGCACTGGTGTTATCGGGCAAGGGTATAAGTTGCTCGTTACTAGAAACCGATTCAAAGAAACCATCGTTGTCTTGATAGCTAATAGATGCACTTATTACTTCACCCAAATCAGCCTCTACTATTTGGTAAGTTCTCTCTATAGCATTTGAAATGGGCTCATTATTTCTAAACCATTGATAGCGATAAACGCCCAGTCCATTTTCATCTGATAAGTTATCTTCAATGGTCAGTACACTGCCTAATGTGTTTTCTCCCGTTATTGTCACACTGCCAGAGGGCAGGCTGTTAGTCGGGGTTTCTGAGGGGGGGACGCTTGGCACAGCATCACTACTTGCATCAGAACCACCGCCGCAACCTATGAGATAAAAAAGCGTAAAGAAGGCAGCAATAAATCGGGTTGGTCGGGTAACGATAGGCATGCTTTGGTTCTCCACTTCTTTGAAACAGCAGACACTGTCGCGTGATTTATTATGAATTCAAAGAAAAATTGTAGATGCATAATGTGGAGATTTGATGGTTGTGAACCGATAAACACGAAAATTCTTTCATAATAAATTGATATAAATTTTGAGATATTTATAAGCTTGTAACAATATTGTCATAAAAATACCATTTAATAGCGGCATCTTTTTTGTTCCAGACAAAAGGTCACATCGTGTTCAACTACACTAGCATCAGCCGTCTTGTTATGGCGCCTGTCCTTGCCAGTTTGTTCTTACTTGTATTGCTCAACGGCGCCTCCATCCTCAAATCTTTCTCTGTTCTTAACTCGTTTGATGAGCTCGAAAATACGCTCGTACAGTCTGAACGCGATGTAAATAGCGTTTTAAGTACGTTTAAAACTCAAGTCCAAGAATGGAAAAATGTGTTGTTGCGTGGACATAAGCAAAAGGATCGTGAGAAATACTGGAATCGATTCAAGGAAAGAGAAGGTGAGATCACGCGCCAATTCGAACAAATGCTTTCAAATAGCATTATCAGTGATAAAGCAAAAGCGGAAATTCGACAATTCCAAAAAGCGCATGCGTTAATGGCAACAAAATACCGTGAAGGGTATGAGGCCTTTGTTGCTTCTGGTTTTGACCCCAAAGTCGGTGACAGTTACGTGCGTGGCATTGACAGAGAGCCCGCGAAACTATTGACAAGTATCGCCGGCGACATCGCTAGCGAATCTGCTAATGCTATCGCGGAGCTCAAGTCTTCTACGCGCAGTATGCTGTGGCTTATCATATTAGCAGCTATTGTGCTGACAATTGCCTCTTTGGCATACGTCATTTCACGCCTTCGCTCTCAAGTTATTAAACCCACTAAGCAAGTAGCGGCTTGTATTACTAATCTAGCCAGCGGCAACTACGACTATGCGCTGAATTACACCAGCGAGCACGAATTGGGTGCTTTGGCCAACTCTGCGCGAGCATTGCAGGGTAAGCTTAAAGAATCTGTTGCTCAACTTAGAGATGCTGAAAGCGAAATGGAACACGCTGTTATAACGCTTGGCGGCGTGAGCCAGTCAATAATGGAAGGGGCAAATGAACAGCGCGATGCTTCGCGTTCATTAGACAGCAGCACAGATAAACTTAGAGAGATCGTACAAAGTTTAGTTGCGATTACTGACCAAGTTGCTGTAGCAACGAACAACTCTGAAAAAAATGTGGCGAGTTGTTATGCAACATTTGAAAAAGCGAACTTAGGTTTCAAACAACTGGCAAAAACGGTTACTGAATCGAGCAATATTGTATCAGAGCTACAAAGCCGCAGTACTAACATTTTAAAAGTCGTCAACGTTATAAACGAAATTGCTGATCAAACGAATCTGTTAGCCCTGAATGCAGCTATAGAAGCAGCGCGTGCCGGTGAACACGGAAGAGGGTTTGCCGTGGTGGCCGATGAAGTGCGAGCCCTGGCAGCTAAAACCCAGCAGTCTACAAAAGAGATAAATGATATTCTAAGCAGCTTTGAATCTGAAGCGAAAGGCGCCGTTGCTGCCATGGCGTCTGGCAAGCAGCTTTCTGACAACAACGCGGCAGAAGCATCAACGGCCCTTGATACACTTAATAATGTAGTGCGTGATATACAAGAAACGGCGAGTGTTGTCGTGGCGCTGAACGAAGCTGCAGATGAACAGGAAGCTGTCTTACATCAGGTTGAGTCCATTATTAGCAAAGTGGTGACATCGTCTGAGCACTACCACCAACTAGCGCAAAAAGATGACATGTCACGCTCAATGAAAAGTATGTCTATCAATGTTGAAAAAGTGGTTAACAGTTTGACCCACTAAGTCCGTTTTGACAGTATTAAAAAAAAGAGCAATAAGCTCCTTTTTTGTTTTTGTGAAAAGGTTCTGTTAGTTAATGACGCCGTTAGTTTTTCATCCCATCTATAGCCAACTCGATTTACCAGACCGGCATCGTTTTCCTATTGAAAAGTATGTTGGGATCCGCGACGAACTGATTAGACGCGGAATTGCCTCTACTCGTTTTGTGCAGCCTACTCCTGTTGATGATGATGTGCTCACTGCCTTTTACAGTAACGACTACGTTGAAGCCCTCACGCAAGGAAATTTAGACAAAAAAGCGATGCGGCGTATTGGATTTCCATGGTCTGCTCAACTTATTGAGCGAACCCGAACCGCTGTTGCTGGTACGCAACTTACAGCAAGATTAGCGCTTGATGAGGGAAGGGCGTTGAATTTAACCGGTGGTTACCATCATGCATTCAACGACTTTGGTTCGGGCTTTTGCTTGTTTAATGACTTGTACATTGCTGCAAAAACAATGCAGCAGGCAAAGGACATTGACAATGTTCTTATTGTTGACTTGGATGTTCATCAAGGCGATGGTACCGCTAAGTTAGCTGAGAATGACCGCGATATATTTACGTTATCTATCCATGGTGAGAAGAACTTTCCTTATCGTAAACAACAATCCGATTTAGATATAGGGTTGGCGAAAGGCACGGGCGATGACGAGTATCTCACCACCCTCGATGAGGCTATTGGAGTGGCACTGCGTCAATTTCAACCTGATGCGATTATTTATGATGCGGGTGTTGATGTGCACGTTAACGACGACCTAGGGCACCTAAACATTTCAACTGAGGGTGTTTATCAGCGCGACCAACGCGTGTTTGCACTCGCTGACAAATTAGGTGTGCCCATTGCGGCAGTAATAGGTGGGGGTTATCAGCGCGACATTGCCGCGCTTGTTGATGTGCACATTCAGCTTTATCGTGCAGCGGGCGTTATTGCATAACCTAGCATTCACGCCCACGTGTATGGCTATCCTAAACGATCAAAGAAAATGAAGTTGAAACCCAATACCTATGCGTTCCTGAGAGCGGTTGTAATCTATCAGTGAGTCGCCGTAACCGTTAAAATATTGCAGCAATACTTCATATCTGTCAGAGATAGGGTAGGTTAAGTCTACTTGAATACTGCCTCTGTTTGAATCAAAGTCTAAGTTGTTGCGAAGCAGTGCAAGCATTTTAAACGCTCCAATTTTGCGTCCATATCCCAATTCAATACGCCCATAAAAGTCTTGGATGTCTGGGTTGTCGTCACCTGAAGTATCTGCGGGGTCTTCTTTTTCGTCCTCTGGAATGCGGTACCATGTTTTAAGATAATAAATATCATCGTCATCACTGAACACGATAGACGCAAATATGCGGTTCCAGCTTCGTGAACGAATGCCACTTTGTCCGTTAGACATATGATTGAAACCAACTTGGAAAGTATTGAACTTGTAACCTAAAACAGAGTAATCGCCGGTTTCTTGCCAAAACACTTCCGGTTCATAGTTAGTTTCACGAAATGGTTTTGACACTTCGCTGTTGTAGAGTTGCCAAAACGACGTTAGCGTGAAGCCAAAATAAACACCGTCAAACCCACTGTCTTCAAGGTAAAGTGGCAGTTTGGTACTTATTTGAAACTTTGCTTCATTGTTGTCGACGTTTTCGTCGGTTAAATCTTCATTGCCCATTGAGTTTGGTGAAGATACATAGGTGTAGGGCAGAATGTAGTTTTGTCGATGCTGGGTAATAGCAAATACATTATCTAGTGCCTCTTTGTCTCCTTCCATACGGTCATCAAGCGCACTTTCAGTTGTGGTATCACGCTTTATAATATCGATTATTTCGATACCATCGAGGTCTTTTGCCTGTTCATCTTCTTGTGTATTTTGCTCTTGACCTGTGGATGAAGAAGACAGCGTGTCTTCATCGTAATCCGCAGGGCGAGTTTGCGCGAGCGCAGGTAGTGAAACCGCAAGGATAGCGGAAAACAATAAAGGTTTTAACACTGACACCTTGTTATCTCCATATAGGGTTGTGAGTTGTGCTTAACTGAAGTCCAGTGTTTGGCCTTCTGATGATGCAATGATTTTCAAAGTAGACTCTGCAATCGTGACGTACTCATTGCAGTGGGCTACTACTTCATCTATATCCTTATCAGTCCGTTCTGGATCATGGCTATACAATGCTAATTGTTTGGCATTGCAGGCCATAGCAAGTTTTACTGCTTCTTCGGCTACCGAATGACCCCATCCAGTTTTTGCTGGCATGTCTGACAGCATGTACTGTGCATCGTGGATGAGCAAATCGGCATCTAATGCGAACATCACGAATTCAAGGAAGTCGGTTTCCTTTTTGTAAGGAGGGTATAGTTCATTGTCGGTAATGTACGCGATTTTGCAGCCATCTGCTTCAATGCAGTAGGCACTGCCCTTACCGGGATGGTTCATCCGCAGTCGTTTAATAACCGCGTTACCGATTGTAAATTTGTCTTGTGTGTCTGGCAGTTTTTCAATGCTAATGTTGGCTTTTAAAGCCTCGCGGGGAACTGGAAACACAGACCCCTCCATTTGGCGTAAAATTTGGTCTGGTTCATCAAGCAAGGTTTGACCGGGAAAAATGTTTATTTCTCTACCATCTTGATAAATTGGAACAAAAAATGGAAAGCCTTGAATATGATCCCAGTGGTTATGGCTCAAAAGAAGGTGAATAGGGGTGGTTTTAGACGCAAGCTTTTCGCCTAATGCACGAATGCCAGTTCCAGAGTCAAGGACGATATCAGTACCGTCCTCAAGCTCAATGTGAACGCACGCGGTGTTGCCTCCGTAGCGAATGAAATCTGCTCCCGGTGTTGGGATTGACCCTCTCACGCCATAAAATGTTAACCGCATACGCCCCTCTTCTTACCTAATGGGCAAGCTCAGATGTTAGAGTGCGGCGACAAAGTCTTTTGCTGCGCTAAGGTCTAATAACTGTTTCTCGCCAGTACGTCTGTTCTTATACTCAACCTGTTGATTATCCAAGTTTCTTTCACCAATGACAATACTATGTGGAATACCTATAAGCTCCATGTCGTTAAACATGACCCCTGGTCGCTCCTTTCTGTCATCAAACAAGACTTCTACGCCAAGCGACACTAGCTCTTCATAAAGCTTCTCGGCAGCTTCTTTAATGCGATGAGACTTGTGCATATTCATTGGTATAAGCGCAATCTTAAACGGAGCGATAGGATCTGGCCACTTAATGCCAAATTTATCGTGGTTCTGTTCAATCGCGGCTGCAACAATGCGCGAAACCCCAATGCCATAACAGCCCATCGTTAAGGTTTGGTGTTTCCCTGTTTCTGTTAAAACACCACAGTTCATTGCTTCAGAGTATTTACTACCTAGTTGGAATATATGTCCAACTTCGATACCGCGTTTAATGTCGAGCGTGCCGTTGCCATCAGGAGAGACATCGCCTGCTACCACGTTGCGAATATCAACACCTGTAACATCGTCAGTCCAGTTTGAGTTTGTGTTTACTTTACCGCCTGCTCCTGCACCTGTAGTGAAGTCCGCAAGGGCCGCTGCACTTGCATCAATGAATGCTGGTACAGGCAAGTTAGTTGCGTCAGCAAACAAGGGTGAAACGCCAAGTACTTCTTTTGCTTGCTCAAACGATGCTTCAACAAGCGGGCTTGCAACGTTATCTAGTTTTTCTGCTTTGACATCGTTAAGCTCGTGGTCAGCACGCAGTACAAGGGCCACCCACTTATCGGCAATCACTTCTTCGCCTTTGCTATCTACGTCATTGGTAGCCTTTACCAATACAACTTTTACGGCATTGGCTGCTTCGGCTTCTACGCTTTTTAAAATGGCATTGAAATCTTTGCCTTTGGCATCTTTAATTTCAACCGCTGCGCCTGTGGCTACGGCCTTTTCAGGCGCGACTGCCGCAGCCATCTCAACATTAGCTGCATAGTCACTGTCGCTTGAGAAAGCGATAGCGTCTTCACCAGACTCGGCAAGTACATGGAACTCATGAGAGTGATTACCACCAATTGAGCCTGAATCTGCGATAACTGCTCTAAAGTCTAGACCCATACGCGAGAAAATATTGCAGTATGCGTCATACATTTTCTGATAGGTTTCTTCTAAACAGCTGTCTTCGATGTGAAAACTGTAGGCGTCTTTCATGGTAAATTCACGACCACGCATTATGCCGAAACGAGGGCGCACTTCATCACGGAATTTCGTCTGTACCTGATAAAGGTTTAGCGGCAATTGCTTGTAGCTACTAATTTCGTTGCGAACTAAGGCCGTAATAACTTCTTCATGTGTTGGACCTAGCACGAAATCACGCTGGTGGCGGTCTTTAACGCGAAGTAATTCAGGGCCATATTCATCCCAGCGGCCAGACTCTTCCCACAGGTCTGCAGGTTGAACTACTGGCATAAGCACTTCAATAGCGCCTGCTTTGTTCATTTCTTCACGAACAATATTGGCTACCTTATTGAGAACGCGAAGGCCAGAAGGTAGCCAGGTATAAAGTCCTGACGCTAGTTTTCTGATCATTCCGGCGCGAAGCATAAGCTGGTGGCTGATAACTTCTGCATCTGCAGGGGTTTCTTTCTGCGTGGCAAGCAAATATTGACTAGTGCGCATGTAAAGCAGGTTTCCTGTAAAAAATTAAAACTGAACTGACGTATTCTAATTAACTGAGAGCATTTTCGCTACAAACGTGTGCGCTTAAAGCGGATTTATCTCAGTCACCACAACCACACCATTGCTTATAACAAAGCCGATGTCCACATCGTAAAGGGCGACTTTGTATGTTTTAGGATCGCTGTCTATCTTATGTTTATAGGCAGGACGGGGGTCTTGCGACAGTACGTTGGTTAAAAGCGCCGTAAAGCCGGCGTGGTACTTTTCAACATTATGTACAGCGGATGACACTGTTTCGTCAAACACCACTTCTCTCGATGGTATTGGGGGGTGATTGCTAAGTATATCAGTAGCCTCTGTAATGCTGTCTGCATAGGGGAGGTAGGGCTTTATGTCTACAATTGGCGTTGCGTCTACTAAATCGACGCCTTCAACCGCCAAAAATGTACCGTTACTTTCCTTTACTAAGCCCTTATTTTTAACCACAGACATGCCTATCCCATTTGGCCGATGCGTGCTTCGCGTGGCAAGCACGCCTATGCTGTTATTCCCTCCGAGGCGTGGCGCTTTTACTTTGCTCTTCCAGCCGCGCTGAAGAGTTTGGTGAAAAATAAAAAGTAGCCACAAGTGACTAAACCCTTCTATGCCGTCAAGCATGTATGGGTCATCAAAGCCGGGTAGAAAAGTGATTTTTCCCGGCGCATTGGCAAGCCCGGGTTGACGTGGAATAGCGAACTTTTGTTTAAACGGTGTCGATATTGTGGCAATGGGAGACAGTGAATAACTGTTTAACGTCATAGAGTGCTACCTGATAAAGTTTAAATTCGACAAAAAAAACGTAGCTGTCATATAACTCTCATAAATGTGGTTTAGATTAGCGCTCCAAGCAAAAGCTTGAGCCGCATTTGTACTTTTGTTGATAACGCAAATAAGTGCTATCAGCGAGGGAATATGTGGTATCCCTGGATCCAACCATTTACAGCCCGTTTTAGTTAAATGGGCTTTTTTTATGCTTGCTTCTTAATCTATCAAGTTGAGATTCAAAATAGGGACATCCCAATGTATTTGCCTTTTCGATATTTTGGTTGAATATCTTCTCAGCGTCTTCCTCGTTTTTCATGTATTGAGAAATGTCGCGCTCTCGAATCAAATGAAAAAGTGGATAGGGCGAACGATTAGTATAGTTTTCGCTGTCTTCACTGCTACTTCCCTCGAAAATGTAGTTTGGATGAAAGCTAGCCAGCTGATAGCGCCCTGAGAAACCCCAGTCCTGTAGCATTTTTTCAGAAATAGCGAGTATATCGAGATATTCGTCAAAGCGTGCCAATGAAGGATGTGTTAGCACTAATAATGTAGTGGCTGTTGCCTCATTATTGTCAAGGTGGAGCATTTCGTCATACAAGGTTTCAAGAATTTCGCCAGCTTCACCATTTATTTCTTCGCAACGAATTTTGTTAGGTGTTCGTACGTATTTGGCGAATGGGCAAAAGTTATGAGCAATGACAATATCATCAACCCATTGCAGTGTAGCCTCTACATAGTGGTTTTCTGTATTCGGGGCTGAATTGCTGTTGTCTTGCATGATGTATCTGACTGTGTCTGGTTGAATGTAAGTAAAGGACTGAGGCATCAACTATGTATTCAATGATGCCTCGTGTTAGAGGTTATGAGTGATACTTAACGTAAGCTTCTAGTGTGTTTTCTATCAGGCTAGCAACCGTCATGGGACCTACACCACCTGGTACCGGCGTTATCCAACCTGCGCGTTCTTGCGCCTTTTCGAAATCGACGTCGCCCACGAGTGAACCGTCGTTAAGTCGGTTGATACCTACATCGATAACAATCGCACCAGGTTTAACCCAATCACCGGGAATAAAGTTAGGTTTACCAACCGCAACAACCAGTAAGTCTGCTCGCTCGACATGACTTTTTAAGTCCTGAGTAAACTTGTGACAGGTTGTTACTGTGCAGCCTGCTAACAAAAGTTCTAGGCTCATTGGACGTCCCACAATATTTGATGCTCCAACAATAACCGCGTCCAGTCCTTTCACAGGGCGCTTTGTTGACTCAATCATCGTCATGATGCCTTTGGGGGTACAAGGA
Organism: uncultured Alteromonas sp.; assembly: GCA_964454185.1. GTDB lineage: Bacteria > Pseudomonadota > Gammaproteobacteria > Enterobacterales > Alteromonadaceae > Alteromonas. The sequence goes on along the minus strand of CAYVST010000102.1, from coordinate 702 downwards.
CGAAGGGCTGGAATACGTTGTGCTAGACGCCCAATATTATAGGGGTGAAATCCATCAACGTCTTTATGAGGTTGAATTCTTTCCAGTACCTTTTCAGCATTTAAACCCGCAGGCAGAGGAAGCTGAACCAAGATGCCATCGATTTCCTTGTCTTCATTCAATTCATCAACAAGAGAAAGTAGCGTCTCCTCTTTAGTATCCGCAGGTAGGTCAAAAGAGCGAGAGATGAAACCGACTTCTTCGCATGCTTTACGTTTATTAGCAACGTAGACTTGCGAGGCGGCATCGCTGCCAACCAGTACCACTGCAAGTCCAGGCTGGCGTTTTTTTGCTTTAGTGAGTGAATCAACGTAAGAAGTAACATGTTGTCGAACTTGTTTGGCAATAAGTTTGCCGTCAATAAGGTGAGCGGTCATAGTGTTATTTTGTAGTGTAGTGGTCAACAAGTGCCCTATATTGTTTCATAAAACGCTGTTGCTAAACCAGCCTTTAACTGTCGAGAGACAAAAAATACGAAAAAATAGCCCCAAAAAAGTACCAAATCCTCTTTATCGTTTGAAAAAACATGCAAACATTATATTTATTTCGAAAGAACACCATTGTTACTTTTGTTTTCAAAAAGCAAGTATGCGTACCTGTTAAGCATTAATCTGGCTGTTTATTGTTCTTTTTGTTCAAAAAAACGCGATTATGTGCGCTTTG
>CAYVST010000101.1:0-12000 GCA_964454185.1 uncultured Alteromonas sp. | reverse complement strand
GTATGCTGTCCATACTGAAATGATTTAGTAATAGGAGTCACTATTTGTCCTTTAAATTCAATCTTTATTTATCGCTTTTAAACGCGGCGCATAGTATAGCCATGAAGTAGCATTAATACCATGGTCAAATGCAGCCACGCGAAGAATTTGTCGTGTTCTTGGGTGTTTTGTCGTAATGCTCTATCGCACCATGACTATATGAAATATCTGTGAAATTTCAATTATTGACTATATTTTCATCATACTGACACAAAAAAGCGTATGCTAGAACAAAAAGAAAACAAGTCGTCTTCACTTTTCATAAGTAAATATAAGCCAACGCAATTAAAAAAGAACGTCTAAAAATACGTGTGCTAAGGGGGTTACCATGCTGGTACTTCGATTAAATAAAGCAGGCATGCCACAAGAGTGGATAGATGTTGAACAAGCCGCAAAACTTTACAGCCAAGATAAAGTATTATTTGAGTTAGGAAGCGATGCTATTACCTTAAAAGGTGGGTGGAATCATCAGGGCCTACAAAGCCAACTTACACTGTCTAGCATAATCGCATGCGACGGCAAGGTAACCGACCTGTCTGGCAAAGTCGCATTAACCAATCGATATCTATTTAGGCGAGACAACTACCTTTGCATGTATTGTGGCCAGCAATTTACGCCCAAACAACTAACTCGTGATCACATCATACCTCGCTCCCGCGGGGGCAAAGATACGTGGACAAACGTTGCTACCGCTTGCCAGCGCTGCAATCACGCTAAAGGCGCGAAGACACCAGAAGAAGCAAACATGCCTTTGCTTGCGGTGCCCTTCAGGCCAAATGTGTATGAACGTTTTTACTTAATGAATAGGCGAATATTGGCTGACCAAATGGCATTCTTACAAAGTCATTTTACTCGTCATAGGCAGTGGAAGTGCGAATCATAACGTGCACTGCCTCAATCTTTAATGCGGTTATAACGAAGCCCCCTGCTCTTGCATCGGCGAAGGCAATTGACTTTGCTCTTCTTTCATCGCTTTGAACCACAAGCTTAACCAATCTGAGCACATCTTGTGCTCTAGTTCGTGCGCTTCAACCGTTGGACAAAACAAATTCACTTTAACCACGACTTTTGCCAGTTCATTAGTCTTTATTTCTACTTCAGGATCTATGCGAATAAATTCTTGCTCTAGGTGGCGTTCAATTAACCCTTTGTAACGCTCGGCAACATCGCGAAAATACTCACAATGGGCCTGTGCTCTTGCCTGAAATGCGGGCAATAGGCTGTATGCATTCACTGTTGGTTCGTTAACGATTTCGAAAGAATGCAGGCGATAACGTCGCATAAAATTCAAGTTTCGAACAGTTTGTGTCACAAGTTGACTATTTGGCACATAAACGTGCTTGCCTGTGTAATTGAACGTTTCAGGGTCTACTTCTAGCAGTGCCGTTTTGGCCCAATCCATCTCGACGACTTCACCAATGATGTTGTTCATTTGAATCCAATCACCTACTCGGAACGGTCTTGCGCCCAAATAATAGATGAAACCCATAAAGCACTGAATAAATTCACGTGTAGCTAACACAATTGCCACCATAAACGCGGCAATTGAAATGGCAAGCGTTTGTATCTCAGACGACCATACCATCATTAACATGATGATAATAAACGCATTGCCAAGTTGTTCTAGGATGTTTATTTGATTTCGACGGTCTTCTCCGCTTCGAGAACTTCTTTGCTTGATAAGCCGCAAAATACCTTTTTTTGTGTAATGTAAAATAACCAACAGTACAATCGATGTAAGCAATTTATATTCACTGGCATATCCAATGACTTGCTCCCACAACAACGCGGGGTCAATCACTATTTCCATAAAGGCTCCACCTCCATACAATCGGATTACGGTAATACAAACACATATAAATGGTTTAATCAGACATAAAAAAGCGCCGAACTCAGTCGGCGCTTGTTATTGTGAGTCATACGGCTTAACGGCACAATTCCGACCAGCTTACGCTTTCGTTTATTTACGAATTGCACACTACATCCGTTGGCTAGTCGCGAATTTGCCCTTCACCGTTCACCAGGTATTTTTCAGAGGTCAATGACTCTAAACCCATTGGCCCGTAGGCGTGTAATTTAGTCGTTGCAATACCTATTTCGGCGCCCAGGCCAAGTTGGCTGCCGTCAGAGAAACGCGATGAAGCGTTAACCATTACAACGCTCGCATCAACAGCGCGCTGGAAAAGCTTACCCTTTTCGGCATCCTTGGTACAGATGACCTCAGTGTGATTGCTGCCAAATTGCGCGATATGGTCTATGGCGGCATTAAAGTCATCAACAACGCGAATTGCTATCTCTAAGCCAAGATACTCTTCGCCATACGCGTCTTCTGCAATAACGTGAGCGTGATCAAAGTACTGGCTACCCTTTTCGTTAACATGCACTTTGACACCCTTATCTTTAAACGCATCGGCAACTTTAGGTAAGAAATCACCAGCAATTGCTTGATGGACAATCAGCCCTTCTAGCGCATTACACACACCCGTTCGTTGGGTTTTACCGTTTAATAACAAGCCCATTGCTTTATCAAGGTCTGCGTCTTGGTCCACATATAAGTGACAAACACCTTTAAAATGCTGAATTACCGGCACTTTGGCATTATCCGTCACGTAATTAATTAAGCCTTCGCCACCTCGCGGGATAATCACATCTATGTAATCGCGCTGCTCCATTAACTCTTGCATAAGAGCCCGGTCTGGGTTGGGTACTACAGTAACCAGCGCTCTCGGTAAATCATGCTTTTCAAGTACGTCTTGCATCAGTTCTGCAATAGCAAGGCTAGTATCTAGCGCTTCTTTACCACCACGTAAAATAACCGCATTACCTGATTTAAAACACAGTGCGCCTGCGTCTGCGGTTACATTGGGGCGCGCTTCGTAAATCATACACACAACCCCTAACGGAATACGCATTTTCTTAATCTCGATACCGTTTGGGCGTGTACCGATGACGCGCTCTTTCCCCACAGGATCATCAAGCTCAACAATGACTTCAATACCTTCAGCCATCGATTCGATGCGTTCCTCGTTAAGAATTAGACGGTCAATCATGGCTGCATCAAGACCGTTATCTCTGGCTCGTGATACTTCTTTCTCGTTCACCGAAACGATTTTACTTTTATTCGCTCGAATTGCTGCAGCCATATCAGTTAACACCGCGTCTTTCTGGCTTTCATTTAACATTGCCAATGTACGTGCAGCTTTCTTTGCTTGTTGTGCTAACTCTGTAATAATGCTCATTCTTTCTCCAGATTTGCTATGTGCTGATCAGAAATAATTGGACCCGTTTTCTCTTCGAATTCGTTGGCGAATTCTTCACTGTCTTGATTTGCAATGAAGTTCAATAAACAGCTACTGTAATTTGACTTCGCTTTTACTAGCTTGGTGCCGTCTTCCTTACGCACTAAAATGGTATCACCAACAGAAAACTCACCCTTTACGTCTACAATTTCACTACTCGTCAGTTGCTCTGCATCGCTCTCAAGAGCAGCATCGAAATTTCCTTCTACGATAACCTCACCCTGTGCGTTAGACGTGTGTCGCATCCAATGCACATTTTCTTGCATTGGCTTTGCATGCGGCTTGAAGTGCGTGCCAGGGTTTTCGCCATTTAGCAGCATATTAAACGACAGTTCTGTAAAGCCGTTAATAATATATGTATCTATACCATGCGAAACAGCCTTTTCTGCAGCCTCAATTTTAGTGCGCATGCCGCCAGTGCCAACACCGCCTTTCACAGCACCCCCTGCCATTGCATAGATATTCTCATCGATTGAATCGACCGTTTTCAACAACGTCGCATCATCGTTTTCATGCGGATTCTTATCATATAGACCGTCTATGTCAGAACAAATGATAAGCGCGTCAGCTTCAGCAGCAGATGCAACCATTGCTGACAAGTTATCGTTATCGCCTACCTTTAACTTGTCCGTTGTTACCGTATCGTTCTCGTTGACGATAGGTAAAATATTGTTATCCAACAAACTAAAAATAGTCTCTCGAATACTTACGTAGCGTTCTCTGTCACGAAGGTCAGCATGTGTTAACAGCATTTGTGCTGACGGGAAGTCAAAAAGCCTGTCCCACGTTGCTATCATTTCCGTTTGACCTGCTGCCGCCATGGCTTTCTTAACAGCAATGTTTGACTTTTCTAGCTCTGGAAACAAGTGCGCACCTGCTGCGACTGAGCCTGATGAAACCAGAACCACCTGGGTGCCGTTTGCTCTACATCGCACGATAAACTGGGCGATACTTAGCAAATAATGACTGCTACAACCCTGTTGATTGGGCGAAATCAGCGCACTACCTACCTTTATTACCACACGTTTCCAATTTGGGTTACTCATAATAAACTTTTAAACCTTAAGATTGTTGATTCGCTAATTCTTCACCAGCTTGCACAAACGTTTGCTTTACTACTTTTGACGGACTGTCGGTCAATAAACTCACGCTATAAAGCGTCAACGCACTCACCGCAAAACCCGGTATAATTTCATACATAACACTGCTAAGTGTTTTACCGCCATCAAGTACTGGCGCGTAAATCCAGAACAAGACTGTCACCGCACCGCTTATCATTCCTGCCAGTGCGCCTTTGGCCGTAAGGTCTTTTTTGTATAGGCAAAACAATATAAGTGGGCCAAAAGCCGCGCCAAATCCAGCCCACGCATTACTGACGAGAGACAAAATAGTATTTGATGCATCCAGTGCTAATAAGAGCGCAACCGCTGCAACTCCTGCCACACCGAAACGGCCAATAGTCACGGTCTGTTGTTCGCTTAGTTCTTTTTTCGCCACTACACGATAGATATCTTCTGTTAACGAACTTGCACTCACCAGCAGTTGAGACGAAATCGTGCTCATGATGGCTGCCAGAATGGCTGCCATTAAGAAGCCACTCACTAAGGGGTGGAACAACAACTGCGAAAAAATAATGAAAATAGTTTCGGGGTCATCCACCGCCAGATTAAACTGATTCGCATACGCCACACCGACAAAGCCCGTTGCTAATGCCCCAACGATGGTCACCGTCATCCAAGACATGCCAATATATCTCGCGGTCGAGATTGCCTTTACAGACCGTATCGCCATAAAACGTACAATAATATGAGGCTGACCAAAATACCCGAGCCCCCACCCCAAACTCGAAAGTAAGCCAACCACTGTCAACGCTTCCCAAGACTCCATCAAGCTCGGCACAGATTGAAAGGCGGCGTCATTCATTTGCGTTACAGTATCAAAGTCGTCGAAAGCCACCACAGGCACAATGATAAGTGCCACAAACATGATACAACCCTGCACGAAGTCGGTTAGACTGACAGCGAGGAAACCGCCTAATAAGGTGTATGACACCACCACACTGAGCGTGACGAACAAGCCTATTTGATAGTCGAGTTTAAAAGCGCTTTCAAAAAGTTTGCCACCCGCAACTAAACCTGCCGATGTGTACAGCGTAAAAAACAACACAATAATGACCGCTGATACTATTCTTAAGTGAGATGTAGGCGAGTTAAATCGCTTTGCAAAAAACTCAGGAACAGTGAGCGAGTCGTCAGCTATCTCGGTATATACACGGAGTTTGGGAGCAACGAGCACATAGTTAGCAAATGCCCCAACTAATAAGCCAACGGCAATGTATAACGCATCAAACCCCGACAAAAACATTGCGCCGGGCAAGCCCATGAGCATCCACCCTGACATATCAGACGCGCCGGCTGAAAGTGCCGTCACATGCGGGCTTACTTGGCGCCCGCCCAAAATGTAACCCGATATATCGCTAGTTGACTGGCGATATGCAAATAACCCAATTGCCAGCATAGCTATAAAATAAACAGCAAGTGAAATATAACTCTCTGGTGACATAACGTCGTATTGTTCCTATTCGCTCGTTAGTGTTTGACTGCTCGATCTCTGCAAATGAACGTGCGGTCAGTTGGATAGTTTCTGTTTCGTTGTGTTTCGCTTTGCTTTTTGAAGCGCCCTTTGCATCATTTGTTGCATCATTCTTGTTGCAACATCCAAACCAAGTCAGACATCCACGACTAAATACTGCCCCATCATCCTTGTATAATTTCCGATTATTTTGCAAAGAATCGAAATAATTAGAGGTCTAACAATATATAGATTTTAAAATTAATTTCAAGTCTAATTAATTTCTAGATAACGAAAAGGAATTCATCAACAGACCCTAACGCAGAACTCATTTATTAAAGACGCTAGACACTTAGCAATAATTATCACCCTATCCTCATTTAACCCATTTCTAAAGTTACCATGGTAGAAAAGGGGTTTATCTATAAGCTTCAATTAAATTAATTTTTCCATTACTTCAACAGCCATTTATTTCTTTACGCATCAACTAGCGTGCATATTACGTTTACTGGAGGAACGCTGTTTCTATCTTGTAAACCTTTCAGAGACAGTCTGTAAAAACTTCCTATCAAGACAATTCTTTGTGAAACAATTTGTGCTTTCTTGACCTATTTCGTTGTCACTTGTGGGCGTTGTGGCTTTTCACAAATTTAAAAAATCATTAATACCCAAAATAGCAATTATTATCAGAAAGATAGAAAGCAAGCTCTCGCGTATCTCAAAAATGGGCACACTACTTGTTTAGTGTTAAGTGTAAAACGCCACGGGTTGCCACCAACAATTTAAAAACGACGTCGGGATTTCGTATTTTTATAAGTACGAAAGCTACAGGTTTCTAAAAATAGTGAATAGGTTAAGGAATGATGAATAGAAGTTCGAACAATGCGAGTACGTTGAGAGCTGCAGTTGTAACTGCAAACCAGCTGCAAGTAGCTGCCGTGTTTGATAAGAAGCAATATGCTGAAGAAATGGTAGAAATAGTTAGCGAAAACACAAACATTGCAGTATCTCAAATGCAGATTATTGCTAAAGGCGATCCTCAATTTAGTGAAAAGCTTGAAAAAAATAGTACTAAAATCGCGAAGTCTTTGTGGTTTTCACACCTTGCTTTAGGAACACTCGGGTTTGTGATGGGCATGTTTTGCGCTTTTTTGCTTACAAACTATGGTCCACAGTTAGCTCAACAAAATGTACTCTTTACTTATATAGCGCTTATAAGCCCGGGTATATTCACTGGACTATTTGTAGCTGGTTTACTTGGGCTTCGACCTGATAGGGACCCTCTCGTACAAACCATAAAAAACGCGGTACGATATGGCAATGTAGCTTTGGTTATTAACATGCGTAAGTCTCAAAGTTCTAGTGACGTCGTTTCACTGCTAAACCAACACGCCAATAAGACGATTGAATCACTGAAATAAAATCTATAACTTCCTCACGCTTTATTTGAACGAACTACGCCTCTCTGGTGGTATGATGAGACAAACGGTGTGTAAACAATTTCGCCACAGTTTCGTATTATAGTGTATTCAACCAGTAGTATTTAAATTGGGCTTTCAATTTATGGATTTAATTTTTTTTGACTTAGATGGAACGCTTTTGAACAAATCGTCACAGATTTCTTCTTTCACCAGAGACACACTGGCGTTGTTGTCTAAACGGGATATTGCTTACACCGTAGCGACGGGCAGAACTATGCACTCTGCTCAGCATGTTCTTCAAGACACCCCCTTCGTTCTGCCACATATTTATAATAATGGCGTAGCCATTTGGGATCCCACGGGTAAGGCACTGACGCTGGAGAATTTACTCGCACCCGAAGAGGTAAATGTCATTTTGCAATGTGCAAAGGAAAATGGCATCACGCCTTTTATCAATACGGTTGATTTAACGAGTGATACACACGAGCACATTATTTATCATTCAGCGCCTATGCATCGTGTAGAGCGAGACCTTATTGATAAGTATTTTTCTCGCACAAAAGCGGTACTAAAACCCGCTGAACATATCCCTACACAGGCACATATTACCAATATAAGTATGATTGGTGACGCTAGCGTTGTTTATGGAATGTATCAAGACTTGAACGCTAAAGATGAGCTAATTGCGTATTCCGGGCCTGCTATTGAAGGCGATGAGTATCGTTGGATGGACGTACACCATAAACTGGCCAATAAAGGCAGTGCTGTTGAGACGCTAAAGTCTAAGCTTGGTGCCAGTAATATTATTTGTTTTGGAGACAGTGATAACGACATCAGCATGTTTGAATTTGCGGATGAAGCTTATGCGCCGTCAAATGCGAAACCAATGATAAAAGAGGCGGCAACATCGATTATCGGCCACCATGATGAAGATGGAATAGCACAGTTTTTAAGAGAGCGGTTCTCTCTTTGAAAATTTCTCATTAGCGCCGCCTTTGCGTTAGGTGGCCTGCCAAATTATCGTGTCGGCTCTTCCTTCTGTTTTTTAAGCCTTTACTGTGTCGCGATCAAAGTTCATCGATAAGTAGAAACATAGCGGAAATACAACGCTCCACACCAAAGCGATGATAATGTAAGACCACATTAAGCTTACCCCTAATTCCACCGCTCCAAACTTTGCCCCAGCGATATAACTCAAGGGTGCAAACACTGCTCCGCCTAACGCCGCAAGCAGAGTTCTTCCTTTAAACATGGTTAAACTATGGTAAACCGTACCGGCAAATGCTGCCCAGAGTAAACTGAGCCAAACGGGAATAGGCCATAAAGTTACCAGCGCATTTTTTTCTTCAAAGATAAAAATGCCAAATAAAGTAAGCAGCGCATCTGTTAGCGTACCTATAATAAGTACCACCGACATCAGCTTAATGTCTTGGATGCGTTTTGGTGAAAATACCACCCATAAAACAATTAGCCCCACCACGGGTAAAACGGCATCGTTTCGAAACAAAATTACCAGCCACCATATAGTTTGAAACCACACAAAATTCAATATTTTCAAAGATGTACTTTTACTCATCGTACTGTCTCGCGCTTAAGCCTGGTGCTTTTTATTAGTTGCAACAGATACGGCTACACGGGTCACTTAGTTCATTTTCGGATAGACGCTAGCAAACCAAAACATAGCCAGAAAAACCGCCTCAACAAATCTGAAGTAAACGAATATCACACGCTGACGTATACACAGTTAGCTAAGAGGTAAAGGAGTTGTTTTTCGTGAAAATGGTAAAGTACTACGCCCTGGGTGCACTTATTGCGCTAGCACTGTGTGTAGCAAGCACAAATACTTTAGTATCGGTCTTACTCGCATGGACTGGATTCTCACTAGTCGCCGTAAGCAGTGCATACCTATTAAACTACCCCAGCTTATTTCGAAAACGCGATGACGGCTCTATACCGCTATACATTCGATGGATTTTTGTCCCTTTTTTATTGGGCTCTTGGCTTTACAATGAATATGCGCGCAGAAATGATAGCGTACCTCCTCTTCAAAAAATTGAAGACAAGCTTTTTCTTGCGTGCCGGATGTCTACAAAACACGTTGAACTGCTAAAGGAAAACGAAGTTAGTGCGATTTTAGACGTGACGGCTGAGTTTGATGGACTTGATTGGACAGCCTATCAACAAGACTTTCGTTATTTGAACATTCCGGTACTAGACCACACTAGCCCTTCAAAAGAACAACTGTTGCTGGCCATTAATTGGATAAAACAGCAGCAGAGCGAAGATAAAAATGTTGTTGTGCACTGCGCGTTGGGCAGAGGACGCTCGGTACTAGTAGTCGCGGCATATCTCCTTGCCATGAACCCTGAACTTACAGTCGAAGCCTCGCTTGCAAAGATAAACGCAATTCGCCAAACCGCAAGGCTTAACAAGCGGCAATTGGCTTCGCTACAAAAAATTAAAGACGGTGGCTTTCTCTCACTAGGTCAACGTCTCACTCTAATCGTAAACCCTGTGGCAGGTGGCGGAAAATGGGAACAGCATAAAGATGAGGTTCTATCGCGTTTAAATGAAAAGTTTAGCGTTACCGCGCTTAAAACTACACCAGACATCGACGGCAAAACGCTTGCAACAAAGGCCGTTAATGAAGGCGCTACAACAATTGTTGCATGTGGCGGCGACGGAACGTTAACGGAAGTTGCTGGTGCGCTAATCAATAGCGACATTACGATGGGTGTCATTCCGTTTGGAACAGCCAATGCGCTAAGTCAAGTGCTACATGGATACCGAAGTAAAGTCATGCCTGTAAGTACGGCATGTGATGTCATTATTGAGGGCAATTGCGCGCTAATTGATACTGCAATGTGCAACCAAAACCCCATGCTATTGGTGGCAGCGGTTGGTTTTGAAGAGAAAATGATATCTGCAGCTAGTCGCAATGAAAAAGATGAGGGTGGACAATTCGCCTATCTTAAAGGCCTTTGGAATGCTATTTCGAATAATGAAAATATGACATTTTCGATAGCCATCGACAGTGAAGTCGCGTCAACCTTGGAAACACCAAGCCTTGTCATCGCCAATGCAGCGCCAATGACCACAGTGCTGGCCCAAGGTTCTGCGCCTCCTGATGTTACCGATGGCAAATTAGACTTAACGTGGCTTACGCCCCACCCCAATGCTGACCGCCAGTTTCTCACTTTAGCTGAACTTGCTTTTAGCCCTTCTAGCGCGAAAGAACATAGTGAAATGATAAAACACGCGCAGGGGTCGTCAATCACACTAACCTTCGACAGAACGGTCACATACGCAGTAGATGGGGAGATTTTTGAGAGCGATTCAATCCATATCAAATCTCTTCCGAAAAGTTTGAAAGTATTAAGCAATATGATTCAACAGGAGCACGAATTAGATGGAACAACTTAGTAACTTTGATGAAATTTATCAATTTTTGGCAACGCGCTTTGGCAACGAAAAAGAGTATTTACAAGCAGTACACGAAGTACTGCATGATATCGTTCCCATTTATAATGCGAACGAACAATACAAAGCCTTTGATGTTGTGCGTCGTCTGTGTATGCCTGAACGTATTATCTACTTCACAATTTCTTGGTCAAACAGCGATGGTGATGTTGAAGTTAATCAAGGATGGCGTGTACAACATAATTCTAATATGGGTCCGTATAAAGGCGGTTTGCGCTTTCACCCTTCTGTCAATGTGTCTGTTCTAAAGTTCCTTGCATTTGAACAATGCTTTAAGAACGCACTGACGGGTCTTCCAATGGGCGGTGGTAAAGGTGGGTCCGACTTTAACCCAAGGGGAAGAAGCGACCGCGATATCATGCTCTTTTGCCAAGCATTCATGCGCGAACTACAGCGCCATATAGGGGCCAATACCGATGTGCCTGCGGGCGATATTAATGTAGGCGCCAGGGAAATAGGATATCTTTATGGTGAGTACCGACGTTTCAACAATAAATTTGAAGGCGTACTGACTGGGAAAGGACTTGAGTTCGGCGGCAGTTATGTCCGCACAGAGGCGACAGGCTTTGGTCTAGTGTACTTTCTGGATGCGGTTTGCGCTGCACACGACACGCACATTGAGGGAAAAACGGTTGTTGTGTCAGGCGCAGGAAATGTAGCGCTCCACGCTGCGCTCAAGGCCACTCAAAAGGGCGCAAAAGTCATAAGTCTGTCGAACAGTCGAGGGCTACTTCATAATGAAGCTGGATTAAGCGAGTCAGACATTAACTATGCCATAGAAAAACACACTGCTAGCGACAATATCTTACGCGACATGGACAGCAAAAAAATGGGTCAATGGCATGAAAACAAAACACCCTGGAATCTTCCCTGTGATATTGCCCTTCCCTGTGCAACGCAGAACGAACTCCATGAGACAGATGCCGAAGCATTGATAGAGAACGGTTGTACTATGGTACTGGAAGGCGCCAATATGCCATGCACGGACAAAGCACAAAGCCTGTTTTCAAAACATCGGATAACTTATGTGCCAGGAAAAGCATCTAACGCGGGAGGCGTGGCGCTATCAGGACTAGAAATGTCGCAAAATGCAATGTTTAGCCAGCGCGAGCCTGAATTGCTCGATGAGCAGCTCAACGACATTATGCAACACATCCACAGCCTTTGTGTTGCGGAAGGAAAAGAAGATG
>CAYVST010000100.1:0-12530 GCA_964454185.1 uncultured Alteromonas sp. | reverse complement strand
TAGAACCGGCAGATACCAAACGTTTGTCGAGTTTATGTGGCCCCTTTGATGACAATATCAAACAAATAGAACGTAGGCTTGGAGTAGAAATCACCTACCGTAATAATGCGTTTAAAGTGTTGGGCGAACCGCAGCAAATAAAAAGTGCTACTGAACTTCTTAAGCTTCTTTATATTGAAACGCAGCCTGTTAAAGGCCGTGTTCCTGAGCTTGAAGCTGAACAAGTTCACCTTGCCATTCAAGAAGCCCGCGTTATCGAAAAAGACGCCAGTGGCGGCTATGGCAAGGAAGTGAACATTAAAACCAAACGCGGTGTTATTAAGCCGCGTAATCCAAATCAGGCCCAATATGTAGCGAATATTGTAAACCACGATATTGCGTTTGGTATTGGCCCTGCGGGTACAGGTAAAACTTATCTGGCTGTCGCGGCAGCGGTTGACGCACTTGAACGTCAAGAAATTCGCCGTATTTTGCTTACTCGACCAGCCGTTGAAGCTGGTGAAAAACTCGGATTTTTGCCTGGAGACTTATCGCAAAAAGTCGACCCTTATCTACGCCCTCTTTACGATGCCCTCTTCGAAATGTTGGGTTTTGAAAAAGTCGAAAAACTCATGGAACGCAACGTCATTGAGGTCGCCCCATTAGCATATATGCGCGGTCGTACCTTAAACGATGCTTTTATCATTCTAGACGAAAGCCAAAATACCACGGTTGAACAGATGAAAATGTTCTTGACCCGCATTGGCTTTAATTCAAAAGCGGTGATCACAGGTGATATCACTCAGGTAGATTTACCGCGCGGCGTGAAATCTGGTCTTCGTCACGCTATTGAAGTGTTAAGCGAAGTAGACGATATCTCGTTTAATTTCTTCAATGCTGAAGATGTTGTGCGTCATCCTGTGGTTGCCCGCATTGTGCGCGCCTACGAAATTCATGACGCTGAGCAAGAACGTTTGCGCAAGGAACGAAAAGAAGAGGCCTTACGCATACAGCGCGAACAGGCCGCAGGCGAAGCCAAGCCCGAAACACCTACGCCAAGCACCGACGCTGCCAACAAAGACAACTCTGCATCGTGAGCGCACTCATAGATTACCAACAAGCCTATGAAGGTGAGACGGATATATTGACATCTATCCCCTCACCCTCAGAGCTCGAGTTGTGGGCAAATGCGGTGCTTTCCTTTGAAGGCTTAAACGAGCAGGAAATTACCGTTCGTTTTACAGACGAAAACGAAAGTCAGAGCCTAAACAGTGAATATCGAGGAAAAGATAAACCAACGAACGTGTTGTCTTTCCCATTTGAAGCGCCTCCGGGGATCGATATTAACTTGTTAGGTGATTTAGTGATTTGCGCGCCTGTAATAAGCCGTGAGGCCCTTGAGCAAGACAAGCATGTCAGCGATCACTATGCGCACATGACGGTGCACGGCATTTTGCATTTAATGGGCTATGACCATATTGACGACGCCGAAGCAGAAATAATGGAAAGCAAAGAAATTGCGATCCTTGCGAGCTTAGGCATTGATAACCCCTACGAAGCATAAGTATTCCAGAGCTCTTTAAAGCTTTGCCATACATATCGTTTTACACTTAACAGCAATAAACCATTGACGGCCAGCACGAAGCATTTTAACGTTGGCGTTGAATTAACAAATAAACGGACATTATGAGCGACGATAATCCTCACTCTACCAACGGCTCATCAGGCAAGAGTTGGTTAGATAAACTAAAGAATTCAATTTCTGGCGAGCCGAAAAGTAAAGAAGAGTTAGTATCGGTTATTACCGATGCAGAACAAAACGAAATCATTGATCCACAAACCCGCGAAATGATTGAAGGGGTAATCGGAGTCAATGAAATGCGAGTGAGAGATATCATGATCCCTCGCGCTCAAATGACCACTATCGACATAGAGCAAAAGGTAGAAGAGTTTTTACCAGTCATGCTCGAATCTGCACACTCCCGCTTCCCCGTTATCAGTGAAGACAAAGACCATATTGAAGGTGTGCTGCTTGCTAAAGACTTACTTTCCTTTGCTTTTGACGCAGAGAAAGCATTTAATTTGCGCGATATTTTGCGACCGGCCGTTATTGTTCCTGAAAGTAAGCGCGTAGACGTATTGCTTAAAGAGTTTCGCCAACAACGCTATCACATGGCCATTGTTGTAGACGAATACGGCGGCGTTTCTGGACTTGTGACCATTGAAGACATTCTGGAGTTGATCGTTGGTGAGATTGAAGACGAATACGATACCGAAGAAGACGGTACAGATGATATTCGTCCTTTAAATAAATCGACGTATTCTGTTAAAGCGCTAACACCAGTAGACGATTTCAATGAATTTTTCGAAACCACGTTTAGCGAAGAAGAGGCTGACACCATAGGTGGCATCGTGTTAAAAGCCTTTGGCCATATGCCAGAGACCAATGACGAAATCACCATTAATGATATTCAGTTTAAAGTGACAAACTCAGACAAACGCAGACTTATCCAACTAAAAGTGTCGGTACTTGCATTAGAGTAATCTCGCTGCCGCCGAATTAGACCGATACAGGTATATATGTAATACCTGTATCATTGGTGCAGACCTTTGTTTGAACATCTTTCGCTTTTTACTTACACCACAGGTACGTGCTTACCATCATGTTAAAACGCTTCATTCCGCACCTTTTACTTGTGCTAAGCGGTGCAAGCCTCACTCTCGCTTTTTCCCCTTTTAACCTTTGGTTGCTAACCATTCCGGCCCTTGCTTTAGCACTTCGCCAAGTATTAAAGCTAAAACACAGACCTTTTATGGCAGGCTGGTTGTTTGGCGCGGGTTGGTTTGGTGTGGGTGTGAGCTGGGTGCACGTCAGTATTGCTGACTTCGGTGGTTTGCCGCTATTTGCCTCAATTGGCCTTATGGCATTACTGTGCGGCTATTTGGCGCTTTACCCTGCGCTAGCTACCATGTTGACAGCGCGGTACTTTGCCCCGCAAATGTGGCCCATGGCTCTCCCTTTTTTTTGGGTAGTATCAGAGTGGCTAAGAAGCTGGATGCTCTCTGGATTTCCGTGGTTATCATTGGGCTACAGTCAACTCGATAGTCCATTGAGTGGGTTTGCACCTATTATCGGCGAGACAGGCATAACAGCTCTGCTGGTTATTTGCGCAATGCTATTTGCATTGATACACACCAAGCGCACGTTGTTCAATGCAACACTGGTTACTGTCTGTTTATTTGTAGCTGGTTTTGTGCTGAAACAGCACACGTGGGTAGCGCCCACACATACCTATTCAGTGGGTATGGCTCAAGGTAATATTCCACAGAGCCTACGTTGGGTGCCAGAGCAAGACGCTCCTACCATGCAAACCTATTGGGATTTGACCGAGAGTTTGTGGGACAACGATTTAATTGTATGGCCTGAAGCTGCGGTGCCCAAACTAGAACCATTGGCACAGCCATATCTAACAAAAGTAAATGAGCGTGCCTTTAACGAAGACACCGCGCTTGTTACTGGTATTACTAACTATAATTGGGAAACGGAAGAGGCTTGGAACAATGTGATTGTTCTTGGCAAGCGGACCTCAGATGCTGCTTATCCGGATTACCATTACTTTCATAACAATCGTTTCGCCAAACATCACTTGCTTCCTATCGGTGAATTTGTCCCGTTCGAAGACTGGCTTCGACCACTAGCCCCTTTGTTTGATTTACCCATGTCTTCGTTCTCAAGAGGCGCGTTTGCCCAACCTAACCTCGAGGCTAACGGAATAAAACTGGCTCCTGCAATTTGCTTTGAAATAGCCTTCCCCAAACAAGTCATGGCTAATGTTCACAGCGATACAGATATGATTGTAACCATCAGTAACGACGCTTGGTTTGGTCACTCACATGGACCGGCGCAGCACCTTCAGATAGCCCAAATGCGAGCACTTGAACTTGGTCGCCCCGTCTTAAGAGCGACCAACAACGGTATTACGGCATTCATAGATCACAAAGGCCGTGTTACCGGTATACTCCCTCAATTTGAGGCTGGCAGTATTACGGCACCGGTGGTGGCAACCACCGGTTTTACGCCTTACTACCACCTTCAAGACTTAGGTGTATGGGTGTTAGTGATTGGTCTGTTGGCAGGTGCGCTGTTTGTGAGGCGTAACGCCAATAAGTAAAGACACTATTTACTACTCTCCGGCTGCCTGAATGGCCGTTAGTGCAATAGTAAACACAATGTCGTCAACCAGAGCGCCTCGACTTAAGTCATTAACTGGCTTACGCATGCCTTGAAGCATTGGGCCAATGCATACTAAGTCGAAGCTTCTCTGCACCGCTTTGTATGTCGTATTTCCGGTATTGAGATCAGGGAAAACAAACACATTGGCTTTACCTGCTACAGGGCTGTTCGGCGCCTTGCTCTTGCCAACGCTTTCAATTGCAGCGGCATCATACTGAAGCGGGCCGTCGATGAGCAAATCAGGGCGAAGCTGCTGTGCTATTTTGGTAGCCTCACGCACTTTTTCAACATCACTGCCTGCACCAGATGTTCCCGTACTGTAACTGATCATGGCAACACGCGGTTCAATACCAAACATCTGTGCAGACGTTGCGGATTGAATGGCAATATCGGCAAGCTGCTTAGCATCTGGGTCGGGGTTGATAGCACAATCGCCATACACCAGCACTTGATCGGGTAATAACATAAAGAACACTGAAGAAACCAACGACGCGTTGTCCGCGGTTTTAATAAGCTGCAAGGCTGGCCGTATCGTGTTTGCCGTTGTGTTTACCGCACCTGAAACCAATCCATCAACATCATCTTGCTGTAGCATCATTGTGCCAAGGGTAACATTGTCGGCTAACAACTCATTTGCCACCACTTCTGTCACGCCCTTGTGACCTCGAAGCTTCACCAGACCAGCCACATAGTCTTGCTTGATATCGTTAGGCGACAGAATTTCTACCCCTTCACCCAGCATAACACCTTGCTGCTCGGCGATTCGGCGAATTTCAACTTCATCTCCGAGCAAAACGGGACGCGCTAGCCCGCGATTAGCACAAATTGATGCCGCAACCACAGTACGAGGTTCATTACCTTCAGGCAGCACAATACGTTTGTTTACTTGCCTTGCACGGTTGGTCAGATAAAAGCGGAATGCTGACGGAGACAGCTTTTTCTGCCGAGATACTTTTTGTGTCAATGATGTTACCCAACTCGCATCGAGACTCTCTGCGGTGTGTACCATGACCTTCTCTATTCGTTGGCTGTCATCAACAGGCACTTCTTGATTAAACGCATGAAGGTTTTGCGCGGTTTGCCATGTATTGCTGTTCACAAGCATAACAGGAAGGCCGGTCTCCATGGCTTGGCTACACAGTGCCATGATATTTTCATCTGGCTGATAACCACCAGTAAGTAGCAAGGCTCCAAGTTTTGTGCCGTTGAGCGCCGCAAGGCAACATGAAACAAAAACATCGCCTCTGTCACCTGACATTACCAATAATGCGCCAGGTTTAAGGGTGTGTGTCATGTTGTGAATTTCTCTCGCACAAAACGACACACTACTTAGCCGACGAACAGACAAGTCGCCTTCATTGAGCAATGTCGCATTTAAGTGCTTAGCCACATCAGTCGCCCGAGGAGACACCAATTCAGCGCTCCAGTCGATGGTGCCTAACAGGCTCAAGCCTTTTTTGAATATAGGTAACTCACGTAGTGCTTGAGTTCTTGCTTCGTCGTGCTCAGGTGCCTCAATAGTGCCGATGTCAGCACGAAGTCGTCCATGCTCATCAAAAGGAGCATTCACCTTATTAAAAATACAGCCGACCACTTTTTTACTTTTATGTCCACCGTACGTATCGAGTACTATTTCGAGACGATGGTTAAGGTCAGTGACCGTGTCGTTACCTGGTACTGCAACAAACACGATATCAGCGTCAAGCGCGCGACTTATTTCTAAGTTCAACCGTTCTGCATAGGGGTGGTGTCTTGTTGTTACAAGACCTTCTATAATGGTAACGGCTTCTTGCTCACTGTTCGCCTCAAACCGCTCAATAATTTCCTCAAGCAGTTCATCTGTATTGTCATTGCTGATCATTCTCTCAACATAATCAAGAGAGAATGGCGTAATAGGCGATACACTCGCATGATGCGAAATAATAGCGGTTGACCGCTCTTCTCCGTTGTCCCCTTTTCTTGGCTGAGCAACAGGTTTAAAGAAATTTAGCTGAATACCTTGTTCTTCGATAGCGCGAACCAGGCCCATGCTGACGGTAGTAAGACCTACACTAGTACCAACGGGTATCAGCATTATTTTGCGAGACATAGTGACTCCTACATGTGTCGTTAAAAGCGTAACGACACCGTGACTTCGTTGAAAACATTATGCGAATGTAGCCGCTTCAGCCGCTATTACCCACTCTTCGTTCGTTGGCACAACAAATATCGATGTTGGCGATGTGGATGAGGAAATCTCGCCACCGTGACCAAAACGTGCGTTTACGTTCTTTTGCTCGTCAAGGGTAATTCCGAAGTGCGCAAAATAGCCCATGGTCGTTGAGCGAATAAGTGATGAGTTTTCGCCTATCCCGCCTGTGAAAACAATTGCATCGAGGCTAGGAACGCTGATCATGTACCCTGCAATGTATTTTGCTAAGCGGTAACAAAAAATCTCAATGGCAAGCTGCGCTCCTACATGCCCTTCAAGTGCAGCCTCTTCGAGGGTGCGACAGTCGTTGCTCAGCCCGGAAATGCCCAACAGGCCAGATTGCTTGTTAAGTAAGTCATTGATCTCTTCGGCGGTCTTACCCAACTTTTTCTGTAATGTACCTGGTAAAGAAGGGTCTAAATCACCACAACGAGTGCCCATAACAAGCCCTTCAAGCGGCGTAAAACCAAGACTAGTATCTACCGCTTTACCTTGCTCAATGGCGGATACACTGCACCCATTACCAAGGTGAGCACTAATGATGCTGGTGTGTGACACAGGTTTATCTAGCAATGCGGCTGTACTATCAAGAATGAACTTGTGGCTAGTGCCATGAAAGCCATAGCGACGAATACCGTGCTCCTCATAGAGTGAGATTGGCAATGCGTATACAAATGCCTTTTTAGGCATGCTCTGGAAAAAAGACGTATCGAACACAGCGACATGTGGCAGATTTGGGTACGCCGCTTGTGCGGTCACGATACCGCTTAAATTAGCCATGTTGTGAAGTGGCGCCATGCTCGCGTAATCTTCAATTGCCTTAAGTACTTCGTCGTTCACCAAAGCCGCTTGTTTGAATTTTTCACCACCGTGAACCACGCGGTGTCCAATTGCAATAGGCTGAACCCCCGTTGTCGCTATAATATCTTGGATGGCATTGAGCGCTTCGGTATGACCCGCATTTTCACCCAAAGACAGCGTTGTTTTCTCACCATTGCACTTGTACGACAAACTCGCATCGTTGTTACCTAGGCTTTCTGCGATACCCGACAACCCTGTTTCCCCATTATCTGCATCGATAATGGCAAACTTAACTGATGAACTACCGCAATTTAGAACGATTACTTCTTTTTTCATTTGGCTTTTTTTAGTTAAAAATTGGAAGACATTTACATGGAGTAAATTGTAGCATTTATAAACACTAACGTTGGTTAACGTTATGCTAAAAATTCTATAAAAAACATCGCATACACTTGTTTTTATTAGGGTCTTCTTTGCAAATTGGCAATAAAATGCGTGTATTTTGACATGTATTCATTACCTCTTTTTTATCCAGCCGTAAATCACTCTTTCTTACGTTTCTTGCCTCTATTTGTTTACTGCTTTGCGCTACGCTTAATCACCTCAATAATTCGCCCGTCATAATTTATAGTAATAATACACGTTACCCTTTTAAAAAAAATTAACCATAATTTTCAAACACTTAAATACAAGATCGAAAAAAATATCATTTTTTTGATAAATTACAGTTGAAAAGTAAATGGTCAATCCTATATCTGGTATGTCGGCGCTGAAAAGTCAGGTCGACAATAACGCCGCCGCAACGTCGGGGCACATTAATTTAAACATATTGCTTTATTTTGAGGATATGACTATGCGTACTATCGATCTATCTCCACTTTACCGTTCATTCATTGGTTCAGACCATTTGGCGTCACTTATCGACGCAGCCTCTCGCGCTGAAAAGCAGAGCACGTACCCCCCTTATAACATTGAGCTATTAGATGACGATAAATATCGCGTCACTATGGCTGTTGCAGGGTTCAGTAAAGACGATGTGTCTATTCAAGTTGAAGAAAACACGTTAACAATTACTGGGACAAAGAAAGCAGAAGCAAAAGAAAGCGCAGAGCGTAAGTTTTTGCACAAAGGCATTTCTGAGCGAAGCTTTGAACGTAAATTCCAGCTTGGTGATCACGTCAAAGTGCTGGCAGCGGACATGGAAAACGGCTTATTACATATCGATATGGAGCGAGTCATACCAGAAGCCAAGAAACCTCGTCAAATTGAAATAGGCTCTCGGTTAATCGAAAGCTAACATTGTAGTCTTCTTGGTTTGTTTCCCAACATTTTGCGGCGCCCAACAGGCGCCGTTTTTTTGTTTTGAAATTCAACAAAAAGAGAAATCAGGCAATGCTTAGGGTATAGCTGGCTTTCCCTGCTTCTGATGACTGAAACGTTCCTGTAATGACCTTTCCAGCTAATTCACCAGTAGCTGATGACGTTATAGCAGTAAACTCGCTGCTTGCCATGCCGTTAGTAAACACCCCACTGTGCTGAAAGGTAACCGTGCCACGGAGCCCATTTATTGCTCCTACAAACGATTCGAAACCTACAAATTTAGCTTCTGACTTCGATTGGTAGCTCATTAGGAATTCGACACTGCCTTCCCCAGCCATATCGCCAGAGTAAGCCTGACTAACAGAAGCATGAGATGTCTTCACACCATCGGTCTTCTCAGAAAGAGTACTTTCTTCCCAACGGCTTATTGCAAATTGTCCTTTGTATTCCATAACTTAACTCCAAGGTTTTTTCCATGCTAACCTGCTTTGTCAGTAATTCAAAGAACCAAAAGTGTAAAGGTGTGTCATATAATTCCTTTTAGTGACGCTAGACCAAATGCATTGCAGGTGCTTGCATCTTTAATCTCACCATTGATAATTTTTTTGCGAAGTTCACTTAACGGCAGTTTTACAATGCGCAAGTCTTCTTCTTCGGTATCTAGCTGCTGTTGACCTTGAGTGAGCCCTCTCGCGACATAAATGTGGTAGCCCTGATTACAAAACCCGTAGGCAAGATATTGAAACCCTACATAAATCATTTCGCTGGCAGTCAACCCGGTTTCTTCCTTCAATTCACCAGCAGCCAATACGGCAGGGTCGGCATCAGGGTTTGCTTCCCATGCCCCTTGGGGGAGTTCGAGCTGTCGCTCTGAAATAGTGTAGCGGTATTGCTCTACCATATAGACAGTATCGTTATCTACAGGCAAAATAATGGCAAAATCTGGTTTCTCAACAACGCCGTATATGCCTTCGTTACCGCTTTTTCTGCGAATTTTATCTTCTCTTACCGTCAACCATTTGTTTTTATAAACAACTTTGGAGTCTAGTGTTTCTATATCTGCCATTCTCAATTTCCCTTGTGCTCGGAGCCTTATTGTTAATTGATCTTGGACGATAAGCGAACTGTTTTTTCTAACACAATATGAGTTTAGGTAAGTCTAATCAGCCTTAAACCCATCAATAGTATGCTGTAGCAGCTGGTTATTAGCCTGCATCTCGCTAGACAAGTTTGATAAATGTTGAGCGATGTCGACCTCATGCCGAGCTGCTTCTTCGACGGTAACCAATTCTTTCGCTATTTCCTCTGTGGTGACAGACTGCTGTTCTGCTGCGGAGGACATATTGTTTGCCATATCCTCTACGTTACTTGCTGCTTCTTTGACCTGCTCAGCCGTTGCACGCCCTTCAGCCGTGGTATCCATAGAGTTTGTAATAGACTCTACATTTTTGTTGATGTCATTAACCACCACCACACTCGCTTCTCTCAGGCTGGAGAGCAGCGTTGAAATTTTGTCAGAAGACTCACGACTACTTTGAGCCAATTTGCGTACTTCATCGGCGACAACGGCAAAACCGCGACCGTGCTC
The DNA here is from genome assembly GCA_964454185.1 of uncultured Alteromonas sp. Lineage (GTDB taxonomy): Bacteria > Pseudomonadota > Gammaproteobacteria > Enterobacterales > Alteromonadaceae > Alteromonas. The sequence goes on along the minus strand of CAYVST010000100.1, from coordinate 2,417 downwards.
TCCAGCCCTAGCAGCTTCGATAGCCGCATTCAATGCAAGTAAGTTGGTTTGATCTGAAAGTGTATTTATCGTTTCCAAAATAGTGGTAATTTCCCCCACCTTCATTTCCATTTCACCCGCGTTCTTTTGTACCCCTTTAATATCGTCAGACAGCACTTCCATTCTGTTTCGGATATTTTCGTTAGCTTGCAATGATTGATTCGCCAATACATCTAACTGCTTACTTGCACTTAATGTTTCTAATGATGACCTTGCGATTTCCCTGCTGGTCACAGCCACCTGCTCCACAGCCGACGCAATATTGGCCGTTAGCTGCTGTGTATTGCCCGCATCTTGCAGCATTTCGCTACTCGACTTTTCTAGCTGTGCAGACAGCCTGGTACTTGTTGCAATGGAAGTTCCTAAGCCTTTTACCAAATCTCTCAAGGCCAAAATAGTGGTATTCACTGACCGAGATATTTCACCTAATTCATTACTGGTGCTCATGCTCACATCAATGGTTAAATCGCCCTGCGCTGCTATCTTATCTAGATTGCTCACTAGTACTTTTAGCTGTTTAGTAATAATACTGATGAGCGCTTTGTAGATAACGCTAATGAACAAGGCTACAACAGCCACCATGCATATTGTGACCACAAGGGAAGTATATGCACTGCTTGCTTTATCATCTGCATCTGCTTTAACCTGTTCAAACACAGCCCCCAAAAGTTTGGCAACTTGACCAATTTGCTCTGTTGCCAACGCAAACCATTCTGCGCTTGTGGGCAAGGCGTCAAAGTTAGGAGACGCGCTAAGTGCACTATCGGTAATATCATTCACTTGGCTTGACACGCTGCCCGTCGATGTAGCTCTAAATTGACTAAGTAAATCGCCGTTCAAATTCAGCAGCAGTTTGTCTGTTAAATACGCGACCTCACGACTATAAGCAGCTATTTCATCTTTAATCGCAGGGGAAATGGAACGCTTTGAAAGCACCGCGTTCATTTTACCGCGCCGTTGTCCGAGCTTTTCTTTCATTTGAGCAAACATTAAGCCTTGCGTTAAAAGCCGCTTCGCCTTGGCGTCAGAAATCAACAGCGTAAATGAGTTTGCCGCATTTAAGGCCCGGCTATTGAGCCCACTATAGTAAGTGAATGCCGCTTTTCCATTGAGGCTATCAACCTGTGAACGCACATCATCTTTATCGTTTACCCAATCGTACAAAGGTGTGAGTACTTTGTTGATTTGTAGCTCTTCCGGCCATTGTGCATTAGCGATGCTGCGAAGGGTATTTATTGCTTCGTCTGCTTTTTGCCGTTGTGCTATTACTTTTGAACGGGCAGCTTCATTGGGGTTTCCCAAATAGCCAGCTGTTAAACCTCGCTCAACTGCGTGATGGTGCGCAACGCGCTCCACAGCAGAAACTAAAGTCACTAACTCAGTATCTAGCTGTGCACTCACCATGTCGTTTCTAGATTGATTGATATCTTTGAATGCTAAAAACACAATAGAAACAAACAACGTAATGGCGCCTATCAACGTTAATTGAACGACGGAAAGTCGATTAATGAGTACCAAAATATACTCCTCCCTGTGTTCGACTGAGTGTTTAAATGTGGAAAACCCGCATGGGGTAACAAGGTAGTACTAACGGCAACAACCTATCGCCAAGGCTAATATGCGCTTGTTCATTATTTTGTTTTCGTCGGCAAGCTGAAAAGCAATGTGCAAATACGTATCAGCATTGCGCACTAGGCTCGAAACAATACACTTCATACGACGAAAAAAGGTTTAATAGGTTATTTAGTCACCTTTTTCTCACACAAAGAGTATAGGCGGTAATTTAAAAAGAGAGATATGAAACGATTAAATTATTATTTTATTTAGGTATAAATAAAGAAAAACGCCACTAATCCGGTATTAGTGGCGTTTTTTAGGTGAAGTTAACGTGAATTTACGTTAGATGTACTCCACTTCGATGATTTCCACTTCCACCGTCCCTGCTGGGGTTTGGATGTTCACCATGTCATCAAGCTCTTTTCCAATTAAACCCCGTGCAATCGGCGAATTAACAGAAATAAGGTTATTCTTGATATCAGCTTCATCATCACCAACAATGCGATAGGTAGTTTCTTCTTCGGTATCAACATTTAAGATAGTCACCGTGGTACCGAAAATGACCTTACCTGTATTGTCCATTTTAGTGACATCAATAATTTGCGCATTTGAAAGCTTGCCTTCGATGTCTTGAATTCGACCTTCACAGAAACTCTGCTGCTCTCGAGCCGCATGGTACTCAGCGTTTTCTTTAAGGTCACCATGCTCGCGTGCTTCAGCAATAGATTCGATAATACGCGGACGGGTTTTAGTTTTAAGCTCGTTAAGTTCGTCACGCAGCATTTGAGCGCCACGCGCTGTCATTGGATACTGACTCATGA
>CAYVST010000099.1:0-12663 GCA_964454185.1 uncultured Alteromonas sp. | reverse complement strand
GATAAATGCGTATTTTTATGATCGTTTGCTATTTTTTTATTCACATTGATTAATGCGCGATCAATTTCCTTTAACAGCGCTACCTCGAAGGTGTGGCCATGCGGCTTTTGTATAAACAACCATTGACCAAATTGACAACACTGCCGCAATATAAAGAAGAATGTAACCCAGTGTTACCCAATAAATTGGAAAGCCCATAAATGTTTCTAAACCCGAAAGTAAACCAATTAAGGCTAACATTTGTGCAGTGGTTTTTGCTTTGCCAATAAAAGACACTTTCACGGCATCGCGAACACCATTTGACCCCATCCACTCGCGCAACGCTGAAACGTAGATTTCTCTAATAAGTAACGCCACAGAAGGAAGAGTTATCCATAACGTGCCATAGCTGTGCGTAATCATCAGTAGCGCAGCGCCAACAATGAGTTTATCTGCTACAGGGTCTAGAAAAGCCCCGAACGGCGTTGATTGCTCAAGTTTGCGCGCTAAATAACCATCAAACCAGTCGGTAATGGCAGCTAGCCAAAATATAAAAGCCCCTGCTTCATGCGCCCAACGCCAATCAAGAAAATAAACAACAACGAATACAGGAATTAGAATTACTCGAAAAAGAGTAATGCAATTTGGAACAGTCCACATACAAAATACATCTCAGTTTTTTGCCACTAATGGCGTTTAGCGCAGCCTTTCAGCTTTCTTTTTTTTAACACATTACCTTAAAATTACGCGCAATGCTTGTGGTGCGTATTTTTTATTGGTGAAGGTGGTCATAAATTGTTTCCGCCAATTCCTGACTAATGCCAGGTACACTGGCTATCTCACCCTTGCTGGCTTTCTTAAGCCCTTGAAGCCCGCCCATAAACTTCAGTAGCTGTTGTCTGCGTTTTGCGCCAACTCCTGGAATAGTCTCTAAACTTGATGTTGTTTTTACTTTTTGACGTCTATTACGGTGACCTGTAATTGCAAAACGGTGAGATTCATCACGAATATGCTGAACCAAATGGAGGCCCGGCGAATGACTATCCATAGAGACCACTTCATGACTGCCGGCAAGTATAAGTGTTTCCAGCCCGGGTTTTCTCGTTACACCTTTTGCCACGCCCAGTAACATCGGCTTTTTGTCATGCGGCCAATCTTCAAAAAATGACTCAGCCTGTGCCAGTTGCCCCTTACCACCATCAATAAGCAGCAAATCAGGAATTTTTTGCACTTCTCTTACTGACTTATAGCGACGTTTTAGCGCTTGTGCCATCGCCGCATAATCATCACCGGGGGTTATGCCTTCAATGTTGTATAAGCGATAATCGCTTTTTTGCGGCCCTTCGCGGTTAAACACAACACATGAGGCAACCGTTTGTTGGCCAGACGTATGGCTTATATCAAAACATTCCATTCGCTGAATTGGACTGTCGAGCTCTAACGCAGCTTCTAAATCTATGTATCGAGCAAACACTGATTTTTGCTGGCTATACTGTGCTTCCAATGCCGTATTCGCATTAGCTTGTGCTAGCTCAAGGTACTTTCGTTTTTCCTCTCTCGCCCCTTTAAAGAAGGTAACTTTGTGCCCTGCCTCACCAGCAAGGAGGTTTGCGACAGCCTCCTGATCGCTTAGCGTATTTGCCAATACAATCTGTTTTGGAATAATTTTGTTTCCAGCAAGATAAAACTGCAAAAAGAACGATTCAAATATTTCCTGTTCATCGGCAGTATTGGGAACCTTAGGAAAAAAGGCTTTGCTGCCAAGTAGCTGGCCGTCACGTATAAACATAACTTGAATACACGCCATATTGCCTTTGAATGCAAACCCAAATACATCCATTTCATCTTGTGTTCCTGCAACAAACTGGCGTTCTTGCACTTTTCGAAGCGCATTAATTTGATCGCGATAGCGAGCAGCGGCTTCAAAATTAAGTTTTTCGCTGGCGACTTCCATCTTCTCAACCAGGCCGCCAATGACCTGTTGATTTTTTCCCTTTAAAAACAATCGTGCGAAATTAACCTGCTCACTATATTCCTCATCGCTAACAAATCCGTCAACACAGGGGGCGCTGCAGCGCTTCATTTGATATTGCAGGCACGGACGACTTCTGGCGCGATAGTAGCTGTCTTCACATTGTCTGACCGGGAAAATGCGCTGCATTGAGCGTAAGCTCTCGCGCACCGACCAAGCGCTCGGGTAAGGCCCGAAATATTCACCTTTTTTCTTCTGGGGACCACGATGAAAAGACAGGCGCGGATGCTCATGATCAGATAAAAATATAAAGGGATAAGACTTATCATCGCGCATAACCACGTTGTAGCGTGGCTTGTACTTCTTTATGAAATTATTTTCGAGCAAAAATGCTTCAGTCTCACTGTTAACCACAGTGACGTCCATTTTTGCGATATGGCTGACGAGTGAGCGGGTTTTAGCGTTATCGACATTGGTACGAAAATAACTAGATACACGCTTTTTCAAATTTTTCGCTTTGCCCACATAAATAACCTCGTCCTGGCTGTTGTACATACGGTACACGCCAGGTTGCGAAGTTAAATTCTTAAGGAAAGCGGCTGAATCGAATTGTGAAGTTTGTCGCTTTGACATAATGCGTAGTGTAACGCCTATAGAAGATTAGGATCGATAAGCTTATGACGAAGTGCAAGATGCGTAAGTTCAACATCAGACGTTACGCCAAGCTTGTCAAACATGCGATAGCGATAGGTATTTACAGTTTTGGCGTTAATACTAAGCTCATTTGCAATATCAGTAACACGCTGACCTTTTGTCAAACGAAGCGCAATATTAAGCTCTCTGCTCGATAAATCGTTAAATGGATTTTCAGAATTAGGCGATAACTTACCTACGGCAATGCTGTTGGCCACTTCACTATCCACGTATTTTTGACCACCGACCACTTTATGGATAGCCAATATTACTTCGCTGGGTTCTGCATCTTTCGTTAAAAATCCGTATGCGCCAGCTTCCATTACTTGCATAGGAATGGGGCTTTCTTTGTGCATCGACAAACAAATGACACGCGTATTTTCTGACATTCTCACTATCTTACGCGTTGCTTCAAGACCGCCAATACCTGGCATATTTACGTCCATGAGCACCACATCTGGAGCGTCTTTTCGGCACAATTGTACCGCGTCTTCACCATTACTTGCTTCTGCAATAATCGTAAAGTCGTTCACGTCTTCCAATATGCGGCGTATCCCTGTTCTGACCAAATCATGGTCGTCTGCTAGGATTATTTTTATCACTCTCGTTTCTCACTGACTACAGTTGTTTTTACCACTGAATCTCGGGCTGCCCGGTACTTAATCGTAACGTTGTTAAACAGCCCTAAATTACTCGTCAGTCATCATACCACGCTGTGCGCTAACGTGAAGTGAAGTTACACACTTAGACTATAAATTATTGATATAAATCTGATTTACACAGTAGTATTTCGTTAGATTTAGCGTGGTAGTTCAAACCACAGCGCAACTAACTCATCACTTGCTACTATATCAATAGTCTCTTTTTCAAATACGCCAACAGCATCCCCTTGAGATAACGTAACGCAGTCTTCTTCACTGCTCACTTTTACATGGGCACTGCCGCTTACGATATGCAGATAGCCTTTACCGTTATCTGTCGATAACGAATACTGTTCATCGGTATCAAGTTGCAGTCGGCTAATTGACGCATTTTGCTTAATTTTAAGCGTACCTTCTCTTCCATCTTCACTAACCAAGCGCTCAAGTTTGTCGTGGTTACCACCGGCATGGCCAAATGTTTTTTGCGCATAGGTCGGCTCACCGCCCTTTTCATTTGGCACTATCCAAATTTGCAAAAAGTTCACAGAGTCATTATCAGACGGGTTAAATTCAGAGTGCATTATGCCCTTTCCAGCACTCATAACTTGAATGTCACCGGCTGGCACAACGTACTCGTTGCCCGTATTGTCTTTGTGTTTTAATGCGCCGCTTACAACATACGAAATTATTTCCATATCGCGGTGTCCATGCGTTTCAAAACCGCGACCTGCTGTTACTACATCATCGTTAATAACGCGCAGTGCTGAAAATCCCATATGTTTGGGGTCATAATAATGACCAAAGGAAAAGCTGTGCTGGCTCTGTAACCAACCAAAATCTACTTTGCCGCGTGTGTGAGCTTTGCGTAGATACATCATAATTGTCTCCTATAAAGATGCGCTACCCCGAATGCCCTGTTACATATGGCTTAACAGTAAACCAATAGAACAGGCTGTTTTTGGTGATAGCCGTTGATGGAGTCATTATAAGCACTACTACTTAGAATGAAATTTCACAAAATCGCCACAAACGCTCTGTTTTTACGAATATAAACCCGTTTACAGGTGAAGATTTGGATGGTAGTTAACCACGTCACTAAAAACCAGATTAATCGAGAAAATACAAACGATTTAGCGCGCGTTCAACATGTAGTGGATGACAAGCAAGATTAAGCCGTATATGCCCAATAGCATCGAACTGGCTGCCGTCGTTACCTATTACACCTCTTGATATACATGTGCCCGCGCTCTGAGCGGGCGAAAAGTGCTTAGCATTTTCCCCTTCACACGATGCTGCCTCGCGAAGATTGATCCAAAGAAAAAACCCTGCCTGCCCCATGGTGGCATTCGCATTGATTTGGTGATATTCAAAAAAGCGGGTAACCAGTTGACGATTAAACGCTATGGCGTTTCTGGTTGTATTGAGCCACATTTCACCCAATAGATAGGCACTTAACAGCGCATGTTGAGACATATAACTTGCGTCTAGATGACGCTTGCTTATGTGTTTTATAAAAGCCTTTCTTTTTGATGTGTCGGGGATAATGGCATAACTCGCACCGGGCAGGCTAGCCAAATTAAATGCTTTATTCACGCTACTAATATGCACTAAGCAAGGTGACATTGCCATATTCACAGACGCACCAAACAGTGGTATCGCGCTGGGGTTATTAATATCATTAAAACCTAGTTCAGCGTGCACTTCATCAGTAATCAGCACAATGTTATGTTGCTGGCAAAACGCAATAAGCGTCGCCTGGCATTCATCAGACAACACGGTACCATCTGGATTGTTCGGGTGACACAACACCATGGCCGATGCACTTGGTGATAAGCTGCTTGGGTCAATTTCGCCGTTTAACAGCGACACCTTTTCAACGCAGAGGTTATTGAGTGTTGCGGCTTCAAGCAGCGGGCCATAGGTAGGTGTACAGACCATTACGCTATCACCGGGCTCGCACCATATAGACAGTGCTAAATTGACTGCACCTATTACGCTTGCTACGCCTACAACATATTCGGGCAAAATTTGAGTGGACCCTGCTACTACGCCAGCATTTTGATTGTTAAACCATGTTGATACCGCCTCGCCAATAGACATCGCTTGATAGCCAACAGACTGCTTAACATAGTCAGCCACTCCTTCGACGATGTCACGTGAAGGAGCAATATCCATATCAGCAATCCACATGGCAATGCAGTCTTGGGGGGCTAATGGGAAACGCGTATCTATCTCGCTATATTTAAGACGCGAAGAAGATGCTTTTTCAACGGGCTGCTGTTGCCACACATCACGGTATGGCAAAAACAGAGACTTCATGGCATCGAATACCGGCGTTTTATTTACGTCCATGTATCAGTTGCTACTTTATTTTTTGAAAAACGTTAAACTCTGATAGCGTATGTTGGAACTTGCGCTTGGTTTCACGAATAACAAAGGGAATAGATTCTGGTTCGCCTATGCGAACAAACGAATCGCCCAGCGCCTGCTCGAGGGCTAGCGTTGAACTTAGCGTTTCGCCATTTTCATCTTTATAACCACCCAACCACTCTTTACGCTCGGTATATTCTTCAAGCCATGTAAATGGGCTTGCTACTATAAGTAAACCACCGGCGTTAAGACGCGCTGCCATGTCACTAAGCACTTTTCTAGGGCTATAAACCCTATCGATCAAATTGCCCATGAAAATCAGATCATACCCTGTAAACTGAGGTTTTAAATTACAGGCATCACCCTGAGCAAAACTCACTTTACTAGTAACCTCTGATAAACCCAACGCGGTTAGCTTGCGCGCCTTAAATGAAGTGAGTTCGCCCTCTTCAATTAAATGATAGCGAATTTCACCACGTTCCTGCATGTCAAACGCCGTTTTAATAAAACGCGCTGAAAAGTCGACACCGTCAACCCTATCGAAAAACGTGGCCAGCTCAAATGTAGAGCGCCCAACTGCGCACCCTAAATCAAGAGCCTTCGCGTTTCCGCCCTTGCCTACCTGCTGCATTTTGGCAATACAAAATTGTGCACTGGCTTTTGCAAAATTAGCAACACCATAGTATTCATCGCCATAGTGAAACTCACTGTATTGTGATACTTGAGTATCGCTTTCATAGTCAAAATCATTCACGTTTATCACACTCTCACTTTGAATGTACCTGAAGCCCGCGTGTTGGAAAAAGTGTCGTCTAAACGCATAGCGACTGTTTCTCATTGCCTCGTTGCCTGTTGAAACCCAGCTGCCACCTTTAAACAAGTTATGCTTATTGTCATAGGTGGGCGTTGTAAAGTCATCGTATAAAGGATGAACTTTAAACCCTTCAAATGGATAAATAGGCGTTTCGGTCCACTGCCATACGTTACCAACCACATCAAAAAACTCGCCGTTCTGATTTGTATTAACGGGCTCACTCGACGCGTACTTTTGCAAGGCAATGTTAAAGCCTTCATCGTAGTAATCTTGAGTAACACCGGCTAGTTGACGGATAGCAAGCCATTCATTTTCAGTTGGCAAACGTATCGCTTTTCCAAGCTTTTCGCTCTTGTAGTTACAAAATGCTTTTGCTTCATGGTAATTAACATCAACGGGCCAATCCAACGGTAATGGAAGTTCTTCGAGCATGCTTCTATAACGGTAGCCAGAGTCAGACTTAACCCAAAAAACAGGGTGAGCCGCCTGTGTGTACTCTCGCCACTTATTGCCTTCGTCTTCCCAATAGGCGGGATTTGTGTATCCGCCGTCCTCTACAAAGGCTAAAAACTCACCGTTACTCACAATCTGGCTAGCGGCACTAAACGCTTTCACGTCTTCACGTTGTACACCATATTCATTGTCCCATCCGTAATACTCATCGTCCCATAGCTTGGTGCTTTCAACGGTGGTTGCGGGTACATTGACAAAGGTGTTTAGAGGTACCTCTTCGCGTTTAGTAATAAATTTAGGGCATGCAGGCCAATTAACACTGGGTTTTACAGAACTAATAGGAAGTTGACGAATAAGCACCGATGACGTTTCTAGGTGTATACGCTCGTGTTCTATGCCCATTATCACAGGCCACATTGGGTTATCCCAGTCTATGGGCATGCTGAAAGACAGTGTATCGATAAGGTCAGTGACTAGTGTGCGAACCTGATTTCGATATTGCTTCACCGATTCAACACTTGGCCAGTCATAGTTTTCATCGTTGAGGTCGTCCCAACTCATTTCGTCAACGCCAATGGCGAATAAAGACTCGAATTTAGGGTTAATGCGCTCGTTAATGGTTTTCGCAAGCACAAGCTTGTTAATAAAAAACGTTGCAGTATGACCAAAGTAAAAAATAAGTGGATGCCTGAGCTTTTCGGGGCGCGCATAAAAGGCTTCATCGTTCGCCAGACAAGAAAACAGTGATTCGTAAGTATCAAATGAATCTAAAAAGTACGCCTTTATCTCGGCGCGTTTTTGCTCGACAGTTCCCTTCCTTAGGTTAAGCGTTGGCAATGCTTGCATACTATCCTCTCGGGTTCTTTTATTTTGATGGCGCGAAACATAAAGTGGCTTGATGAATGGGCTAGTATCTAGCCTTGCCAATACATGCTGTTTATTTAACTTGTGCATGTATAAAGTGAATAACACACTTTGCGTTTACGCTATTTAGTTTTATCAAGCTTTTATGACCAAAGCACGACATGAATAGATTAACTAGTGGAATGTTTGTAATTACAAAATAGAGACACGATGAGATCAGATTTTATTTCATCGTCAATGCAAAACGCATAAAAAACCCGCAACATTGTGCGGGTTTATTGGATATGGCGGGAGGGATGTGCTCGGGTACCTCCTGTACCCGACGATTGATCGAACCCTAGGGGTACTTATCAAGTACGCACTTTCCTTCAAACAAAACAAAAACGCCCCGCATTGCTGCGAGGCGTTTTTGATTAATATGGCGGAGAGTGAGGGATTCGAACCCCCGGAAGGTTTGACCCTTCGCTTGATTTCAAGTCAAGTGCATTCAACCGGACTCTGCCAACTCTCCTGAACTGCTGCGTATAATAATGAATTTGTTGTCGCTGTAAAGCACAAATTCAATAAAATCAATTAAGTGCTCAATTGTTTACCAAAATTGGCATGCATTGATGAAATTAGAACCACATGGGTTTGCAATGGTACAAAGGGCTTGTTAACCCTCACTCCACCGTTGCGACGATTGATCGAACCCTAGGGGTTCTTATCAAGTCCGCACTTTCCTTCAGACAAAACAAAAACGCCCCGCATTGCTGCGAGGCGTTTTTTTTTAATATGGCGGAGAGTGAGGGATTCGAACCCCCGGAAGGTTTGACCCTTCGCTTGATTTCAAGTCAAGTGCATTCAACCGGACTCTGCCAACTCTCCTGAAGTGCTGCGTATATTAATGAAAATTTTTTCACTGTAAAGCGCTAATTTCAATAAAAACAATCAAGTGCCGATTTGATAACCAATATGCGTATTTTTTGAATTAAACAGAGGTAATTCGTACGCATTTCACAATAGATGCCTTATCTTTCTTTCCATACAAACATGCTTGCTGGCTTACCTAACAGTGTCAGCGAATACGAAATATTTGGCGCCGTTAAATTGGCCCCGTAGCAAACGTGCAATGGCAGTAAATGCTCTTCTCTAGGATGAGCAAACCTTGCTTGTGGCGCTTGGTGCCACAAAACAAGTTCACGCTCTCTTTCTACTTCCGTCAACACGTTTGACGACAAGGTACGTCGTAACCACGCGTCGAATTCACTCGCGTGTTTAAACAATTCATCTTCATACTTAAAAAATGCCGACATATTGTGAAATGACGAACCAGAACCTAGTAGCAATATGTGTTCAATCCCGCTGCTCGCTATAGCCGATCGCAACACTTTACCTAGGTTTAGATGAAAATGTGGATCCAATGTGTTTTTTAGCGACATTTGTATACATGGAATATCAGCATCGGGGTACATAATAGAGAGTGGTACAAACATGCCGTGATCATATCCGCGCACGCTTTCAAGTTGCGCGGCAATACCATTTTCATTGATAACTGCGTTCAAATGCGCCGCAACACTAGGGTTACCCTTCGCTGCATACGGAATATTGTACGCTTCTTCTGGAAAACCATAGTAGTCGTATAGTAATGGTGGTGCGTCATTCGCTTGTATCGATATAAATGGTGTTTCCCAGTGCGCGCTAATAACAATGATAAGATCGGGCCTGTCGATGTCCGCGGTTAACGTCTTGAGTACTGAAATCATCTCATCATGCTGAGTATCGCCTAATAAAGGCAATGGACCGCCACCGTGTGAAATATATGCTGTCGTTAGTGATGTCATGACGGCTTTCCTGACTTTGTTCGGTTAGCTAGCGCGAATAGCTAACTAAAATAAATATCGGCAGAGAGTAGCTCGCTGCCGAAGTGTTTGGGTAAGACTTTGATGAGCGCTTTATTCAAATTTGTCCGCTAACACTTTGTCTACAGAATACTTACCGCCACCCTGAATAGTGAGCGCAACGGTTATCGCTAAAAGTGCAAGGGCAAACTCGTAGCCGTTGTTGCTCATAAACAAACCGTTACTGAAATGCACGCTAAAAATTGCAACAACCATCGTAAAGGCGCTTACAGCGGCAGCAGGTCGTGTTAAGAAACCAAGTAACAACGCCAACCCACCAAAGAACTCTGCGCTTCCTGCCAGCAAGGCCATAATAAAGCCAGGTGCTAATCCTATGCTTTCCATCCACTGACCTGTACCTTCTAAGCCGTAGCCACCAAACCATGCAAAAAGTTTTTGTGCTCCATGCGCCGCAAGAATAATACCTGTGGGTATACGTAGTGCTAAGTTTGCAGCGCTGTCATTTGTAGAAAGTAGTTTGTTTAGTAGTTGCTTGTTCATCATTCTATCCTCAATATTTCGATGTAAATGTATGCGTTAACCTCTTGGCTAACGGTATGTGCATAGAATAGTTTCCAATATGAATTGAATAAAGAGACAAAATATTGAATTATTGCCAACATAATGTTGGTAATCTTATGATGGGTTTCACACCATGGACAAAATAGCGCTGTTAAAAACGTTTATCGTTGTCGTTTCCGAGGGAAGCTTTACAAAAGCGGCAGTCAAGTTGAATACATCTAATCAACTGGTCAGCAAATACATAGCACAGCTTGAAAAGCAACTTGATGTGCGTCTATTTAACAGAACTACTCGTAAAATTCATCTAACTGAGGCGGGGCAACATGCGCTTCAACATGCTCAACATATAATAGAAAGTATTGATGACATGGAAGGACAATTGGGCTTACTCAATACCCATGCTACGGGTGTATTGAACGTTAGTGCGCCCGTGTCATTTTCAACGCTTCATCTAGGAGCCTGTTTGGGGGCATTTCAACATGCGCACCCCAATGTCCAGGTAAATCTTCAGCTAAATGACCGCAAGGTCGACGTTATTGACGAAGGGTTTGACGTAGCGCTACGAGCAGGCCAACTGGCCAGTTCGTCTCTTGTAGCAATAAAAATAACCAATATTAAGCTCGTACTTTGTGCCTCTCCTACTTACTTGGAGAAGTTTGGTACGCCTTCTCATCCGTCAGATCTTCACCCCGAACACTATTTAGAATATGCCTACGTGAATTACGACAATGAAGCATCGGAACTTATTCAAGCGCTTAAAGCGAATGTGCAAAAAAATAGGCCACGCTTAACCGCCAATAACGGTGAAGTGCTAACAGACGTTGCCAAACATGGACATGGCTATGTGTTGCAACCTACGTTTATTGCCTATGAGGCCATCAACAAAGGTGAGCTTGTGCCAATTCTCGAGGAGTACGTGCCACAAGCTATTGCGCTATATGCCGTGTACCCTCATCGAAAATTGGTCTCGAACAAGCTGCGTGTATTTATTGATTTCTTAAAAGACTATTTCGCAAGCACACCTTACTGGGACACATGAACTGCTCTACCTAAACGATGCCATGATGGCTGGTACACCTGGAAACATTCCAATAAGGGCCATTACCGTGCACAGCACGATAAAAGTAATGCCGGGAACCAGCCAGCGCCCCTCATACTTTAGTGCAGTAGTATCAATCGAACTCACAATTAGGTTGCCCTTTGAAGCAAACAGACCCAACAATTGATGTGTCGTGCGCATCTATAGTTGTGTTTGTCATGTCACTGATGAAATCTGCCAACAACGCTTCATCGGTCATAGCCATCATTTGAATATGACTTAACGATGAATATTGCCGTACAAGCGCATTCGTTTTCTCTGAATGCATTAAATCAATATTGCCGCCAACGACTTCGTCATTTAAAGACATGTAAACTCGTATCTTCTGAGCACTGTTTGACGCAAGGTTTTGGGCAACATTAATGTCAGATGGCGACAGGTTTGCGGTTTGAAAGACAATATCAGTGGCATTTTTTATATCTTCACTGTCTACTAGCCAACTAAGGGCGTGGTTACTTTTGTATTTATTAAACAATGCCACAGCGGATTCAGAAAAGTTAAGCATTGGCGCAACTAAGTAGAGGTTTGAATTATCAAGCCTTGCGGCAAGACGGCTTGCTGCGATGGCTCCCATTGAATAACCAACCACATGTATTGTCTTAGCAGGATGTTCATTAACAAAGTGCGCTATGGGGTCGACACTCCCCAAACCAAATGCGAAGCTTTCACCAGACTCTGGCTTAGGCGCCACAACAACCATCGCACCGGTAACGTGTGCTAGCCAATGTTCTAATAAGACAACATATTTTGGCTCCATCATATACCCAGGAAACACAATAATAAGCTCATCGTGAATTACTTGAGTGATAAGCGGTTCGTCGTTGCCTCTATATGTCCATTTTATACCTTTATTCTCAACAAAGAGCTCGAGTTCAAGGCTGATATCATTTTTGCCAGTTCTATTTGAAGCATTACGCACGACATAAAGGGAAACACAGTTATCCGTGTCACTACACACTGATTTAGTGTCGACTATTTGGCTCAGATCACCCTTAATCTGTTGAGATTCCGGGTTTGCAATACGATAGGCAATAAGTGACGCGCAGCCGCTGAGCAAACTGAGACTGGCTACCAAAGCACAAACACGAACAAACACAAGAGAAAGGGGAAATTTTTTCGAAGTAGGCAACGTATCCATGTAAGCCTTTGGTGTATCGATAGTTTCCGACACACTATTACATAAGTATTCGACTAACAAGTAAAATAGACGAATCTTTTTTTGGCATAAAAAAAACCGCAACAGTGTGCGGGTTTCTTATCAAGTCCGCACTTTCCTTCAAACAAAACAAAAACGCCCCGCATTACTGCGAGGCGTTTTTGATTAATATGGCGGAGAGTGAGGGATTCACTCGCGCCGTCCTTGGCGCTCGCCCTGC
>CAYVST010000098.1:0-12692 GCA_964454185.1 uncultured Alteromonas sp. | reverse complement strand
TGCACGTATGCCAAATGCCGTACAGCTGGTTGTGAGAATACATCGACAACCCATTACTAAAATGTGTGATTAGAGCCTTACCGCGAGTTTCAATGCGTAGTACTTGCGTGCCTTCCAATTGCTCAGCGTAAGGTTGTAGTTGAGCTAAACCAAACTCAACACATTGCAAAGGCTTGTCTATTAACACTGCTTGAACTTTGTCTGCGGCTCGGCGAATTTCTGGACCTTCAGGCATACTGCTCTCTGTAAAGTATGATGTTTTTTTGAAAAATAACGTGTTTTTAGTTAGTCGCTGTTAATAGTGTAAAAATCGATACTAGGATCGCTATTACCGCAAACCCCGTGTAATATTCGATGCTTATTTCCAACTTTCTCTGCACGAATACTAAGGACAACTTTTTCAGTGAATAAGACTCTATCTCTCACATTGCGTCGCGTGGTGCTATTTATCTTTTGTTCGCTTGCAGCTGCCTCAGTGTATGCGGCTAAATCGATTGAAGTAGCAGGAACCCTTGTACCAGCGGGCACTAAAAAAGATATCACTATAAACATTGCTGCCAGTGACAATGACCCAGCAACATTTATCCCTGTTACCGTTATTAACGGCAAGCACGATGGCCTGACACTGGCCACCGTAGCAGGCGTTCACGGCTACGAGTACATTTCTATTGCAGCAACTGAAAAATGGGCTGCGTCATTGTCTCCCGATACACTATCAGGGGCATTAATCATCGTTAGACTGGCGCACATACCGGCTTTTGAAGAGCGCTCAGTTTACGTGAACCCCTATGATAGAAAAAACCTTAACCGCAGCTTTCCAGGCAGCAATAAAGGCACACAAACCGAGCGAATAGCCCATGCTATTTCAACACAAGTTGTTGCCAATGCAGACTTCCTTATTGACCTTCACAGCGGCGACGGTGCCGAATGGTTAGCACCTTTTGTCGGTGTTTATGGCGGACCACTGGCCACCGACTATGAAAAGGCAATGGATGTCGCTAGGCATTTTGGTTTTCCGAATATTGTGACCTACCAAATGAAAACACAAAAACAGGTTGATACACGACGCTCGCTAAACAGACAAGGCGTAGCCCAAGGCATTCCAACACTGTTAGTAGAAATTGGGGAAAACGGCTCAACAGATAGTACGTATGTAGACGCATTAATTAGCGGGTTGGACAATACACTTGTGAAGCTTGGTATAAGTGCAAATGCGACTGTCTCTAACGTGTCGCCTAACGCTATTAATATGTTTGTAGGCACAACATCGGTGCCCGTTACTGCATCAGGCATTTGGTATCCACGTCAAAGCATGGGGCGTAATATTACGAAAGGCGAGATACTAGGCGAAATTAAAGACTATTTTGGCAACCTTGTTCAAGAAGTGAAAGCGCCTGTTTCTGGGTATGCGCTATATGGCTTAGCGGGGTTGCCAGTTAAAAAAGGTGAAAGTGTAATGACTATTGCGATAGAGCAATAATTAGCTGCACACTCGTCATTTTTGTTTTTGCTTTCTTGGTTAATTGCGAACTTCAAACAAAAAAACAGACGCTGAGTAAACCGATACGGCTTGTGACAACACCCTCGTCGTCACAAGCCTACTAACCAACTTATTACAAACTTACTAGCCTTTGCTTGGCACAATCAGGTATTTTTCACCGGTTTTCTTCGCATTGTACAAGGCCACATTCTCGGGCTGCAGCGCCTCTTCTAGTGAAAGCTCTTTGGTATATGACGACGCAAATGTCGTGTTAATTTCCATCGCAACCTTTTGATACAATTCGCCTACGCGCTTGCGGTCAAGCTTGCCCAGGAATCGCATAAGCAACCAGCCACCAATTCCCCATGTCATACCATAAGCTCGGTTTAAGATAGTGGGTGAAAAGTCTAGACCGCCATAGATATACACTTGTTTATTGCTGTCAGAGCCATAAGTGTTGAAGCCTTTCGCATCTTTACTACCCGACGCTTCCATCATGGTTAGAATATCGCTAACCAATTCACCGCCACCAATTGCATCAAACGCAAGCGTTGCACCTGTGCTATCAATTGCTTGATACAACTCTGCTTTAAAGTTCTCACTGGTGGAGTCCAGTACAATTTTAGCGCCAATGCCTTTCAATAGGTCTACTTGCTGTTGGCTACGCACAATATTGACCAGCTCAACACCTTGTTCTAAACAAATTTTATTTAGCATTTGCCCTAAATTTGATGCTGCCGCAGTGTGCACCAGCGCTTTGTGCCCTTCCATACGCATGGTTTCCACCATACCCAACGCGGTTAGCGGGTTTACAAATGACGACGCTGCCTGCTGCGCAGTTGTACCATCCATATGCGGTAAACACGCTTGCACCGGTACACAGGCATACTCGGTATACGCTGCACCAGTCAGAATAGATACTGTTTTACCCATTAATGCTTGTGCTTCTGGACTGTCGCCAGCAGCTACCACAGTACCTGCACCTTCATTGCCAATTGGCAGTGTTTGATCAAGGCGTGACTTAATGCGCATCAACATCGATTTGTGGACAGGTGCAACTAGCGCGTTTTTATCAGCCTCAAATGTTGCCTTGTCTAAACTAGCAGGGCCAAACATAGGCCACATATCAGAAGGGTTTATCGGTGACGCTTCCATACGCACGATAACTTCGTGAGGCTTAGGCTGTGGAACATCCACTTCCTTTAATGAAACTTCAAGTTCGCCCGAGGAGGTGATAAGCGTAAATAACTGTTTAGATTTATTCATAGTGGTAAATTCGCCATGTTAATTAATCGCTAAGTGTAGACGTAAGCTAACATGCCGCCACTATCAGTGTTATTTATATTACGAATATATATGGGTAGCCATGATTTATTAAAAAAGTATTAAAGTCCATTTTCTTACTGTGAACATGACGCCGCTTTATGTATTCAAGCTATACACAAAACACAATAGTAAATACTCGCAAACTATTTTATAGTGCTTAAGAGATGTTGTTCATTTACGTAAATTGAAAAGGACGTCATGAAAAGCACCGCAAAAGGAGAACTTGTCATCGTCGGCACTGGTATCAGTGTATCAGGCCAAATGACATTAGCCGCCAAAAGCCACATAGAAAACGCCGACATTGTGTTTATGGGTATCATGAACAAAGTTGGCGAACATGCCGTCCGAAAACTTAATGCTAATTGCATCTCGCTGGATGATCTTTACGAAGAAGGCAAGTCTAGAGCACTGACATACCAACAAATGACTGACCGTATTGTTAATGCGGTAGTAGCAGGTAAAAAAGTGTGCGCTGCGTTTTATGGTCACGCAGGCGTATTTGTCACCCCGTCTCATGACGCGATTAACAAAGTGCGTGAACTGGGCTTTAGTGCTCAAATGTTACCCGGCGTGTCGGCTGAAGACTGCCTTATTGCCGATTTAGGCATCGACCCATCAAAATTTGGCTGCCAGTCTTATGAAGCCACCCAGTTTTTGTTTCGCGACTATAAGCTCGACCCACACATGACACAGATCATATGGCAAATTGGTCTAGTCGGTGAAGCGTCACTTAGTGTACTTAATGCCTCACACAATAAGCCTGGTCTGGCACTTTTAACTGAAATACTACTTGAGCATTATCCAAACAATCACGAGCTTATTATTTATGAGGCGCCCACACTCCCCATTTCTGAGCCCGTCATTCAAAAAATAGCGCTGCGCGACTTAACTAGCGCCCAAACAACCCTAATTTCTACGCTAGTGATCCCGTCATTAGGCTTGCCAGCCTATCGCGAGGATAGACTGGCTAAACTCGGTTTAACAGAGCAACAAGTCGTTAACTACAGAAACCCAACCTCCAACTTTGAAGGAAATTGACATGGCAAAATCGATTGAAGATTTTTTAGTTGAGTTAGATAGCAACAGCGAACTATTGAAGGCCTACAAGCAAGACCCTGTGGCGACTGCTGAGAAGTTTGGTCTATCCGAAGAGGATGTAAAGTTGTTCAAAGACAAAAACTGGGAAGAAATTGAAAAACGCTTTACCGATAAGAATAAAGCCCCACGTGTAATTCATTATTAAAAGCTTCGCAGCGTTTGATGATGCGTTTTCGATACTTAATGGCCAGTATCATCATATTTATGATGATACTGCCGGCATATGGATATCAGACGGCCCCCGTTGACAGTCCAATGACTGTTGACCTTTTGGACGGTCTTAGAGAACGTGTACAGCAAGGCGATCCTTCCGTTGACGATACCTTTTTGGCGCTCGACAACTACTTCATCTCAAATTCAGATAACTTCGACAAACCTCGCTTTTTAAACTTGAAATCGTATCACTTCGTTTTACAGCAAGACTACGTAAAGGCTTACGAGGTGTTGCTTGAGGCGCGTGAGGTTGCCAACGCAGTAGACAATGAACTTGCCTACGCTGAATCATACCGACTCGAAGGTCTAATACTTGATTTGTCGGGTGAACACGCCAGTTCAATTGAAGCCTTTGGACGTGCATTAGAGCTGTACAACAATGCCCAGAGTGACGAAGTATTGCGTGTATATAGTGCGATGGGGAATGTTTATTCATCGTTGAGAGATTTTGAACAGTCGCTAGCATTTGCCAAGAAGTATCAGGCAACAGCACAGCGACTTAATAGCCAAATGGATGAAGGCGTAGCGTACTTTTTTCAAGGTTATGCCCAAACTGAATTGGGGTTTTATCAAGAAGCACAAGTAAGCCTGTTACTTGCTGAGTCGTTGCTCAATGAGATTCAATACCCTTTTATAGGCAATGTATACAGTGCCATGGCAGATTTACATATTGCCCAGAACAATTTGAGTGAAGCACTTAAAAAGCTTAACGAGGCCGCGGCTGCAGACCGCAAAACTGGCTTTCGCTATAATGAAGGGGCCTACATACTGCAATTGGCAGAAATCTATAAGCAACGTGGCGAAACAGACTTAGCGATTGCCGAGTTACAGTCGGGCCTTAACTCAGACGTCATACAAAATGATAAAACACTCTTGCTTCGTGCACTGGAGCAGCTGGTTTCACTGTCTAAAACAAACAACAATTTTAAAGCCGCATTAGACTACGCCGAACAATACAGGCAAGCGTATGAAAAGAGCTTTAACGAGCAGCAATCGCGTTCGCTGGCACTAAACAGGGTTCGTTTGGCAATATCAGAGAAAGAAGAAACCATTAAGCTGTTAGAAAAAGACAACTTACTAAAAGAGCAACGCAACCTTATTCAGCAAAAGCAAAATACCTATCAACTGTATTTTATTGCCGTTGTCTTCTTATTCTTGCTTCTAGTTGTTGGACTTTGGCTACGTACCCGTCAGCAAAGAAAGGCACTCAACGCTATCACGCATGATTTACAGAAAGCCACTGAGGCAAAATCCGATTTTCTCGCCCGCATGAGCCACGAAATACGCACACCGCTCAATGCCATT
This sequence comes from uncultured Alteromonas sp., assembly GCA_964454185.1. GTDB lineage: Bacteria > Pseudomonadota > Gammaproteobacteria > Enterobacterales > Alteromonadaceae > Alteromonas. The sequence continues at coordinate 7,270 of CAYVST010000098.1, read as the reverse complement.
ATTGGTCTCACTAAGCTCTCGCAACGAGCTGCTGAAAACGAAGAGCAGCAAACCAATCTCATTCAAATTGAGTCTGCCTCTCATACCCTGCTTGGTGTAATTAACGACATTCTAGACTTCTCAAAAATAGAAGCCGGAAAGCTGACTATCGAGTCAACGCAATTCAATTTAGATGCGTTAGTAAATCAAACTATTAGGCTGCACTTGGGCCGTGCCGATGAGCGTCACATCGAACTCATTCAGTACATTGCCAGAGATGTGCCGTTACGCTTGATGGGCGACCCTCTTCGCATACAACAAATATTGAGTAACCTGGTTAGCAACGCATTAAAGTTTACCGAAGAAGGACTTATTTCAGTTAGCGTTAGGTGCACACAGAAAGAAGACGATATTTGCCTTGAGTTTGAAGTAAGCGATACCGGTATAGGGTTAAGCCACGAACAAAAAGCCAAACTATTCAAGCCCTTTAACCAAGGCGACGAGTCTATATCACGTCGTTATGGCGGCACTGGATTGGGGCTTGCTATTTGCCAGCAGCTTGCCACATTGATGGGAGGCGAAATTTGGGTTGAGAGCCAGTTAGGCAAGGGCTCGAGCTTTTACTTCACCGTGAAAGTCGCGCGCGACCCATCACATCAAATTGTGTCACCTTCTAAACAACTGTCTTCGTTGAAAGTGCTTATTGCTGATGATGTTAGCTTGTCTAGACGAGCAATATCTGAAGCATTATCAAGTGCAAACATTCAATCAGATACCGCCGCTGGCGGACAAGAAGCGATAGCGATGCTGCGCGAGGCAGTAGCACAAGATGCGCCCTATGATGTATTGATTTTGGACTGGAAAATGCCTGATATAGATGGCTTAGAAGTAGCGGCAATCATGAAACAGGAGTTGGCAAATAAAACACCTAAAGTCATCATGTTGTCTGCGTTCGATTCACCCAGAATGCATGAGCAGGCAAGGCAATTAGGCATACACACCTTCATCAAAAAACCGTTAGGAACAAGCGAACTCATAGACAGACTACAAGAGCTTTGCCTCAACATCCCTGCTCAAACGCTCTCCGCTGACGAATTTAAACTGCCTGATTTTAGTACCAAGACAATACTCTTTGCAGAAGATAACATTCTTAATCAAAAAGTTACGCTTGGGCTATTGGCCGATACTAATGCAACCGTTACCGTGGCCAACAACGGCTTAGAAGCTGTCAACATGCTTCGTGAAAATGCTAATTTTGACGCCGTGTTAATGGACATTCAGATGCCTGTAATGGACGGATTAGCCGCAACAAAGGTTATTCGAGAAGAGCTCAACCTTTCCATTCCAGTGATAGCTATGACCGCTCATGCTATGCAGCAAGACATTGATAAAAGCTATAAAGCCGGGATGAATGGCCACATCAATAAACCTATTGACCCAAAAACCTTCTTTGATGTGCTCAGCAAGACACTCAGCGTTACGCTATCTCAAGCAGCCTCTGACAATGCTGAAGACAGTACTATACAGTCGGCCATTTCCTTTAAACAAAGTACGCTGTCTGCCATCGATAAACCCAGGGCAATGCGAAAACTTCGCGGCAACGAATCATTGTACAACGAGTTGTTAAAAGACTTTGTGGGACTGCAGGGAGAGTTGTACGCTCTGCGAAAAGCGATTGATAGCAAAGACTACGCAACTATTTCCAGAATAGCGCACATCTACATTACCGCGCTCAAATACATCGGTGCTTTTGCGTTGGCAGAGCTGACAAGCTCTATAGAATTAACAATTGTACGAAACGAACACAACAATACCAGCAGCTTCGATGACCAGCTAGAAACACTACATGAAGAAATCACCAAAATGAAAGCGAAGATAAAGACGCAGGTAAGTTCAATATAGCTAAATGGACATAAACCTATATCCATTTAGCTAAGGCAAACACATTATCAATTAAGAATATGCCGTAAAACTAGAACCAACAGCCTTGTCACACACTTGTTGATAGTGCCAGAGGCATGGATTTGATTTTGCCATCCTGTTTGAATTCAAATACACCTGAAATACCTAAATCAACTGAATTACCTAAAGACTCATTTGCTGTATGTATTAAAAGGTGCGCTAAGAATCGGTTGTAATACCCCTGTTCGCCCAAGTCATCGAATAATCTAAAGGCATCTTTCAAATTACTTATCGAGCCTCCCTGAGTATATGATTTTTGGAGTTTCAGGAAACCTTTACATAAATTACTCAAATCTGTTCTTATAGACCGATGATTGTGCACTACACCAGCGATACGGCGATCTTTTTGAACAACATTGCGCCACATCTTTTCCTGTCTAGCTAGCTTTGGATAGCCCTGTCGTCTTAAAAACGAACTCGCGGCGTCCGCCATTTGATTGTGGTCACGTATTCTCTTGTTGAGATAGTCAACAAACAGTGGAGAATATAGCGCTTTTCTGAAAGATACTGCTTCTCTTAATGGCATATCTCGATTATCGATAGGTAAAGCTGCTGCAAGACAATTTGCTAGCGTATGTACATCATAATTCGATAGTGCTGGTAGTAAATTAACAAACGTCTCATGAGATATTTTCATCACTTTTGTCAATTTAATATCGGTTGCTTCAACTAGCGCACTTTTAAGCGTACCTTTGGCTTCACTGATGTTCTCTTTCTCAACACTAGGTGTTAATCCCCAAACGGCTAAACTGTCAATAAGGTCATCAAACTCAGTGCCATCAAGGGAAGCCTGTTCAGTGCTATCGATAAGCGTGAATCCTAACTCAAAATCAGAAACATCAGGCGTAGTGGCTTTGAATTCAGGCATAGTTGCATCAAAACCCAACGAAAATTCGCGTTGCTCCCCCATATAATCTGACTCATAACCACGTAATCCGATTGTTGAAAGCTTGACATGACCATGGCGATTTCGAGTTTCTATTGTCTTAAACGAGCGGGTATCTTTCCCCATGGCCGACCATGAACCAAATCCAAGGTTAAAGCCCCATGCATGCTTCACCAGTGTGCTTTTTTGATAGAAAAAGCGCGTTATCTTTATGTCGGTCCCATCATCAACAATATTCTTTACTCGTCCAAATAATGCAGATTGATGCACTGATTCTAAACCTGACAAAGTCAGATCGGCTTCTATTATGGACTGAAACTCTGTCAAGCGGTCGTACTCGTATTCGAAACTCAATTTAGCCGTCGTATTTGCTGCGATTTCGATACCTTTTTTGATTTTACTTTCAACATCACTGATCTTTTTCTTCAAATCTTCAATTTGGTCTTCAACGCTTAAACCCAATCGCTCCATTAATTCACCAACTAGCTGCCTTTCTTGGTCAGATAAGTTGTCAAATGATGCTAGGGCTTTTATTTCATCTAGCTTTGATTCAACCATACCGAAGACGCCCGTGGCGATAGCAGTATAGGCATTTTTAAATGCTTCTGGGTCGGCGAGTTGTGCATCAAAACCTGCTGTAATGGAAGCCCCTAAACTATATTTGCTGCTCTTTTTAATCGCCAGCTTTGTCAGATCGCCATTGTTGCTAAAAATAACTTTAAAACCACCATCAAGTACTACTTCCACCTTTGCACTGACAGACGCATCTAACTTGATATTAAGAAGCTCACCTTGGCTTAGTAAGTTACTGAAAAGAGCAATATTATTGCTTATTACATCAGAATAAGAGAACGTTGCTCTGGCTTTTAGTTTCCCGGTAGTCTCCAGCACGGTAGCCTCCCCGGGCGCGAGGGCTTTGACATCGTCAATATTGAAAATCACAGGGAATGACAACGCATCATTCACAATTGCGGTACCTAAGCCTTTCGTGGGCGTGTGAGCTCGATAGCTCAGTAAACTTAAGCTAGCACCAGCCTCTATTCCGATGTCCAACTCATCGTTAGAGTATTGCGCGGAGCCTTTTAAAGCGGCATTTACACCATATTTGAGCCAGCAGTATTCACTATTGAACTGGATTGGCGGCAGCACATCTGAAGGAGAAGGTGCTGACGGCAGTGGCGCAATGACATTATCGGAGTCTGAGTCATCTTTGGCGTTGAAACAAAAAACTGAGGCAACGCCAGAAATTGAGCCTTTTAATGCTTCTAAAGAGAAAGGGATATCTTCTTCAAGTTTCTCAGAGAAGATTTCGAATTTAACCACCTCATTGAGAGGAGTGACGATGGTATTGTAAGTATCTAATAAGTCTTTGATTTTTAATTTTGCGGGCATAGTACAGTCCTTACATTGTTTTTCAACAAGGACAAGAGTACTAACACCTACCAACTTCGCTCACGTCCTGATTGTGATTGTCATTTAGGTGGTCGCTTGCACTTCTAAGCGCCAGTCTTACTATAACTGATTGGGAATGATTGACCAGAGCGAATGATTAGAATTGCCAACTAATTTGACAAAAAATGTAAGCAACACTGTCTACGTTGTGGCGGTGCTCAATATTCTACAGGTTGCTTTTAGAAAACGTTTTTCTCTACGAGCGATTTAATCACGTGCTCACATTTCTCTCGCAGAAAATCTCTTAGTAGCCGAACGGCAGGCGTAATGGTTTGCCTACTAGGACAAACAAGCCAAAGCTCAGTAGGTGTTGGCTCGAATTCCGGCATAAGCCGTATAACATCACCATCTAATAGCGCTGTCGACATATCTAGGCTCGACTTTTTAGCCAGCCCTTGACCAGATAAGCACCATCGCCTTACTAAATCAGCATCGTTAGAGACTTTGGTACTCTTTGTTTTCACCTTATAGCTTTTGTCTTTTTTCGTGAAACACCACTCATCATCTATGAGCTCGTGCAGTTGATATAGCAGCGCATTGTGTTTGCTTATATCAGCGGGTTTGTGAGGTGCACCGAACTTCTTTACATACTCAGGAGACGCACAAAGTACGCGGCGTACGTCACAAATTTTAAATCCGTAAAGATTTTCATCGGTTAATGCTCCGTATCGAATAGCCACATCCACGGGGTCACGATAGAAATCAATATTTCTATCTGCAATATGCAAGTTCAGTTTTATCTGGTCATACGTTGTAGTGAATTCATCTAACCATGGCAGAAGGATGTTACGACCTAAATCTGAGGGAGCTGAGAGCTTTAACTCTCCGCGAATCACATTCGTTTCACTCAACATTTCTTGTCTAGCGATTTCTAAGGTGTGTATACCTTCTCTACATCGAGGAATAAACCGCTCACCGGCACTGGATAATTTCAGTCGCCGAGTCGTTCTTGTGAATAGCTCAACACCAAGCTGCCGCTCAACCCGCTTAAGCGCAGCGCTTGCCGTAGCGGTTCGCATATTCAAACTTTCTGCAGCGGCGGTAATGTTTTTAAATTCAGCTACTTTAAGCACAATCATAAGATCTTCAATCGTCATTGCAGGTCTCTTAGCGGTGAGATTAACCAAAGTATGGACGTGTGTTATCGAAAATGAAACGTCAATTATCAAAATAAATTTGAAAATTTTTCGAAATTAAGGCTGTTTTTATTTGTTAATAAGAAATCTATTGTGTCTGTAGCTAGCTAACACCATTGCGCAAAACTAACGAAACAACTAGAAGAGGAATTAACATGAAGCTATTCACGAAAAGCCTTCTCATCGCTTTTGTCGGGGCGGTAACGCTTAACGCAACTTCTACAAATGCCGCTGAAGCGCCTGAACCGAAAGTTGGTGAGTTAGAGGCTGTTACCACGTTTGACGATGCACGGGGTGGCGGTATCACTATTTCACCGAAAGGGCGAATTATTATCAGCATGCATCCGCTCGATGCACCAAAACTGCGAGTTGTCGAAGTTATGGCCAACGGCACAAAGCAACCATTCCCAACGCTCGATTGGGCAGATGGCCCAGAAACAGGGGCTGTTGGCTTCAGCTCGGTTATTGGCGTACACAGTGATAGCAAAGGTATCGTGTGGATTTTGGACATGGGTAGTGAGTCATCACCCGCTCAGTTAGTTGCATGGGATACGGTGAAAAATAAGCTGCACAATACTATTGAAATCGCCCCGTCTTCACTAAAACCAAACTCATTTATTCAAGATTTTGCTATTGATGAGAAACACGAAAAAATTTATATCGCCGATATGACATTCGGGAATTTTGCAGGCGCCACTAAGCCCGCCATTATTGTCGTAGATATAGAGACAGGTGCATCAAAACGTGTACTAGAAAGCGCAACCGAACTGATGCCCGAAGAACGCGATATTGTTATCGAAGCGTCTTTATTGGCATCGAAAACAAAAGAGGGGAAAACAAATAAACTCCGTTTTGGTCTGAACCCAATAGCAATAGATGACACATTTGAATGGTTATACTTTGGCGCTTTTTCAGGTACAACAGTTTATCGAATTCCTACGGCGGTAATCAGCAATAGCGATGCTTCTGATGTTACCTTGTCGAAGAACATTGAAGTGTTTGGCCCAAAAAAACCAAGCGATGGTATTGCTTTTGCTCCCGGTGGCGGAATACTTGCGACTGATTTAGAACATAACGCTATTGGCTTAACAACCAAAGGAGAATATCGAACACTTATCAGTGACAAAAGGTTATCGTGGCCGGATAGCTTAGCAATTAGTGACGGCTATATTTATGTCACTCAAGATCAACTTCATCAGCACCCCGCGTTTAGTCAGGGTTTAGGTAACGCGAAAGCGCCATACACCTTGTATCGATTTAAGTATCAGCACTAAATCATGCGAGATAGATGAGCACCGTTTGTGTTCATCTATCTACTTAACTCAGTCAGAAGTTACTTTATACAATCATGATTAACATACAAAAAATCGATTTTTGACATTATTGCGTTGTCTATTCAATGGATTACTGTTTCATCAAAACTACATGTTTTGACTATCAGACTCTTATACTTACCCCATATTCTCAACATGCTTTAGGATGCTACCAAACGCGCGGCTGCCCACATTCTGCACTTGTTTATCGAAATACAGACTTCCCAAAAGAAAAATCGAGATATGGCCAACTGAGCGCCAGGTGACATGGGTTTTACCATCTTGTTCTTTCAGCGTTACCTCGCCAAGCTCATGATTATACGGCAAAGGCTTTGACTTAATGATCTTATATCCCAACTTGTAAGGCGGCTCGTAGGCGACTATTTCTTCATGTAAATTGGCACCACCTGCGATAATTTCGCGCACTGCCCCCAAGCCATTTTTATCTTCTTTGCCTTCAACAATAAGCGTAGATTTGTCTACCCCCTTAAACTGAGAATAGTTTGCGTGGTCGCTTAATGCTGCGAATACGTCTTCAATGG
>CAYVST010000097.1:0-12700 GCA_964454185.1 uncultured Alteromonas sp. | reverse complement strand
CAAATTTCTGAAAGTTTTCAAGACACCGGAGAAAGGCCGCTCGTTTTTTATACAATTGTGAATGTAGATATTCGCAAAATTATCGCCAAATCAGTAGGTATAAATTACAATTTTCTTGATCAGTTCGTAGCGCCGCTTGAAAAAGTATTAGGTGTTCCGTCCAAACCTGAAAAACATCGCACGCATAGTATTCACGAAACCACATACGATATTCGAATAGAAGCCGTTAACTACGCGCTTGCAAATGATGATGGGTCTAACCTTAAAGACTATGACGAAGCCGATATCATTCTCACAGGTGTTTCACGTTCGGGTAAAACACCCACAAGCCTCTACTTGGCGCTTCAATACGGCATAAAGGCAGCCAACTATCCCTTTACCGAAGAGGACATGGGAGATATGTTGAAATTGCCACCGGCATTGCGCCGCTACAAAAACAAGTTGTTTGGCTTAACTATTGCGGCCGATAGACTGCACCAAATTCGCTCAGAGCGTCGAGCAAATAGCCGATATGCGTCTTTGCAGCAGTGCAGAATGGAGCTAAGAGAAGTCGAAAACTTGTACCGCAAGGAGAAAATACCTTTCCTAAACAGTACCAAGTATTCCATTGAAGAAATATCAGCCAAGATTTTAGCTGAAACAGGACTAAAACGCCGCAAGTACTAGGGCGTTTCAGGTTGCGTGGCTTTAGCAGCTTTCACACGTTCGTTAAGGTCGCGCAATCGTTTGAACTCTCCAGCAGCAAGCTGTTGAACGTCAGTTTTAGCAAGCCATTGCTGCACCCCCGAGAAATCATTGAGCATCAACGCAACCTCGGCGAGACGCACATATAAGCTGTTAATACGAACGTTGTCAGACGCCGACTCAGCAAGCGACAAGCTACTTATAAACGCATTTTGTGCGTTTATAAGCTGGCCGGCATTGCGCAAAGCGACGCCGTAGTTGTTATAGGCAACTGAAATTTGTTGCTTGTCATCTAAACGTTTAGCCCATTCAAGCGATGCAAGACGATATTCAACATGTTTAGCGTTATCATTAGTGCGATAGGCAATATGGCCTAGCTCTGCATACACTTCTCGGTAAAATGCAGCATCATCGAAGTCTTGGTCTACGAGGTCGTTCACAAACGATTCTGCCTGTTCCAGACGATTTAAAGAAACAAGCAAATTGAGTATGTGTAGTGCAGTGTCTCGGGTGGGTGCGGCATCATAGCTTGCGAAGTACGCTTTAAGCGCTTGCTGAAAAGTCTTGTCTGCTTCCTCTGCACGCCCCCTCATTAGCAACCATTTACCCACTAACTTAGTTACTAACGGTTGGTACGTCGTTGGCACGTCATTATTGTTTATCCAAGGTCTTAGCGCAGCATACAGCGCATCTTGCTGCTGAAACTCAAATAGCCATGTTAGACGCGTTGATTCCAGTGCCCACCATTCTTCACCTCCAAACGCTAACTGGCGTTGAGCGGCATTAATAGAAGAAATACAATCGTGGGGCGTTTTATCGCATAGCTCATCAAATGAATACGCCATACTTCTGGATAGAGGCAAGCATATCGCTCCTATGGACAAACACAGGCAAAATATGTTGAAAAGGGAGAAGTTTTTTTTCTTATAATTAGACAACAAAATTCAAAGCGTAGGTAATTGTTAATAGTGTGGCGCGGAGTATAGCGCACAAAAATGCACGCCCGCTATTCCTTCCAGAAAAAGCAGGCTTTTGACCTCTTTAGTAAAGATAAGGTTCCTTATTGCATCACTGCCTACGACACGCTCTTGATAAGTGGTTCAAGGTACTGCTCAAACGGTTTCCACTGAGCCATACCCGATTTGTAAATGGGCTGCCTTACTTGCTCTGAACTTGGAGTTTTAATAACGCGTTTAGTCTTGTGGAAGTCTAAGCACTGCGCTTCAAATTCTAACCCGCAAAAATCGAGTATACGCCTTACCTGCCCTTCTAAATCATCCAACAATGCTTCGTGCTGCACCGTTAGAATCTCGCCATTAAGTATTTCATGCCAGTGACTCATGAGTTTGAGGTACGCGTTATAATAACGCCCAATGTCAGTTAACCCATAGCTGAACTCTTGCCCTTCACCGAATAGCTGCTTAAAGCCGCTGAAACAACAGTCCATTGGCGCTCGGCGTGCATCAATAATTTTTGCATTTGGCAGAATTTTCTTGATTAACCCTATATGAATAAAATTGTTAGGCATTTTATCAATAAAGAACGGGGCTCCCTGGCGATAAGACTGCGTTTGACTTAAATAGCGTTCGCCCAAATTACGCAAGGCATTATCATCAAGTTCACTCACGTTGTAGGGATACGCCGTATTGCCGTGGCTTAGTGACGACGCGATCCCCAAAATATCGTGAAGCTCCATTGTGCCGTCGACTAACGAATGTGATGCCAAAATCTGTTCAAGCAATGTTGACCCTGCTCGCGGTAAACCCACAATAAAAATAGGGGCTGGGTCTTGGCAGCCTTGGTGAGGTGCAAAGCTATTTCGCGAAAATGCGTCTTGCTGAGCAAGTAGTGCGGTTTCGGTACGCCTGATGTCAAAGTTTAGCGTACGTTTTTTAAGTGAATTGCCTTTTTCATAATAATAAAACGCCGTTTTTGTATCACCTTTATCCTCAAACCCTTTGCCCAAGGCAAAACAAAGGTGGATAACATCATCAAGTTTAGTGGTTTCATTTTTTACATGGCGCTGCATAACGCCCAGCATCTCATCATTAAAACGATAGGTCTTCGTATTGGCCAAGCTCCAGTAGGCATCGCCAAAGTCGTTGGCAAAATCGGTCGCTTTTTCATAGGCCTCTACGGCCTCTTTCGTATTACCCTTTGCTTTAAGTGCATGCCCAAGTGCTAGCCAAATAGCTGGCCTATCAGTATTTTCCGCTAAAAGTACACGATAGATACTGATGGCTTCCTCTAATTCACCTACCCCTACCAAAGCATGCGCCAAGCCTACTTTTATTGTAAAACTCTCTGGACTTTGCGCTAATCGCTGCCGCGCAACCTCAACTGCACGAGGAAATTTGCCCAGCTTTGCCAATAAGCTTTGATACGCAGCACCAGCGCGCTCATTTTCTGGATAAAGCTCAACACAGCTTTCAAGTAAGAACTCTGCGTCGCCATACACTTTTAGCTGAACGCCAATTTCGGCAAGCAGCATCATGCCTTCTGGATGGTGTTTATTGTTGCTAAGAAATTGTCTACAAACTTGTTCTGCCTTGTGAAGTTGCCCTTCGTGCATAAGGTCAGTGGCGCCTAATATAGGTTTGGGCAAGGAACGTAAAAATGCAATTTGTTGCTGACACAGCGCCAATGCTTTTGTTTGGTTGTCTTTTATGTAAATGCGCTCTAGTTGCTGCCACGCACTTAGTAGCGCGGGGTTAAACCGCGTTGCTTGATAAAAGCCATGTGCAGATTTTTTCTTATCAAGGCTAGCATAGCAATATCCGAGTTCTTGAAAAGCGCGGCCATAGTCGGGGAATTGTTCAAGCAGCTGATGCAGCGAACCAATAGCCAGATTATTATCGCCTAATAGCCTGTAGGCAACGGACTTCAAATACATTGCCTCACGGCGCGTGTCTACGCTGGTTTCTTCTGCGCCATTCTCGTCTATGAGTTCATTACAAAGGCTAATAGCGGCTTGATGCTGAGACTGCATCAACAATGACTTGGCTTTCTGCAGGTGTTGTTGTTCTTCTAATTTCATTGACGTCTATACGCATTGCTTCACATAAAAAGAAAAACGGCAAACTCAATGAGTTCGCCGTTAATCGATAGATAAACCCAGAATTGCGCAACAACTTGCGCACCGTTGTTATCTTAATAGTAGTCGTAAGAGAAACGGAAACCGATTGTTCTTGGTCTGTTTGTTACAACCTTCGGCGTGAACTGTTGTGTGTCGATATTCAGTATTGCGCGCTCATCGAATACGTTATCAATATATAACTCAGCTTTCCACACATCGTTTGTTACACCGATTGCTAAATTTGCTAACACGTATGACTCTTGCACATAGCGACCACCGCGGAAGGTGTCACCGTTTGAATCGGCATAGGTTACGCCTTCATAAACAGCGGCTTCCTGCTGAATCTTTAATCCTGAGCCTGTGCCGTAAATTAACTGCGTGGCGTCTTCCATAACATAGGCATCCATTACCATACCGGCCAAGCGATCGCCGGTGTAACTCACAGAGCCATTGATGTAACCACGCTTGTCGCCTTCCATTTCAAAGAAATAACGCGCATTAATGTTTCCTGAGAACTCAGCAGAGTAAGGCAACTCAGAGCCAACACCTGCGGCAATGCCTTCCAACTCAGAGTTAATGCGTGTTAATTCTGTATCTAAAATACTAAACGCCGCATTCACCACTAAATCATCGGTGGCAAGCCAAGTTAAATCAGCATCAATACCTCTAATCTCTGCATCACCCACGTTGTCAGTGAAAACCAAAAACGAAATGTTTGTTGGGTCAAAACGCGATGTTTGAAGCTCTTCAATTTCTGAATAGTAAGCCGTGGCGTTTACACGTACCTGACCATCGAAGAAGTCGCCTTTCAAACCAAGTTCATAGTTATCGAGAGTATCGGTAGTGGAATAAACAGGAATACGGAAGTTCTCAAACTTCCCAGACTGATTGGTTGCCAAGCCGCCACCTACGCGGTTTGTTACTGGAGGGCGGAAACCCTCAGAATAATTGGCAAAAATCAACACATCATCTGTTGCTTTCCAGTCTATTGAGAACTTGAAAATGGTGTCGTCAACCGTCAACACGCCGTTATCATCAAGTAAATCGACTTCCAGTTGACCGCTTTGAATTGCAGCCGCCACAGCGTCAGGGTCAAGACCAACGGCAGCAAGTTCATCAGGGTTTTGTGTACCGAAGGCGCGAATACGACGTGTAACGTCAACGGTAGATGTTGAACCCACGTAAATATCATCAATTTGATACCAGCGCGCACCAATACTTGCTGTCAATCTGTCAGTAATATCGTATTCGAACTGTCCAAATACCGCGATTTGTTCAATAGTATGAGTAATATCATTGATAAAACTGACTTCTGAAGGAAACGGCCCACCGTCGCTGTTTATACCCTCATTACCTACCAGTGTTCGCTGAAGGTTATCAAAACCAAACATACTCATTTCGGTATTAGCTATTTTAAACTGACCCACGGTGGCAATTTCTTGTTCATCGTAAAACACACCTGCCGTTACACGCCAAGGTGTATCCATAGTGGTGTTGAAGCGAAGTTCGTGCGTATTGCGCGTAGTAGATGTTTCTTCGGCATAAAACTTCGTGGGGTCAAGACAGCGCTCGTCGGCAGTGTTGTCCGGTGTATCGTAGTGATTACAAACGTAATAGGCCGAGAACAAACCACCATTGGTGTAACCCGTATAATCAGCAAGCGTATCAATTTCTCTATCTAGATAACCACCTGTGTAAACCACATCGAGCTTTTCAAGACGCCCTTCAAGGGTCCATGTGGTTAAGCCAAATTCATCTTTATTTTGATCGGGCTGAAAGCGAATTGCTGAACTTTCGCCTTCTAATGTAGGGTCGTAAGCAAACACACCTTCAGTATCAAGCGTTTGTTGCGTGTGTTGAATTAACAGATCCCAGTTGTCATTAATAAGATAAGAAAGACCAAAACGCGCGCCTGAGTAGGTTGCATCATTGAAATCTTCCTCAACCAATGCATCGTTTTGTGGCGACACAACGGCTGCGTCATTATTTGACGTGATATTTGGGTTGGTAATGCGGTTGGCATCCATACCGATCGGGTCGGCCAGTGGACCACCTGAAATGCGGTCAATAACTACAGCGCTACCAATATAGCCGCCTTCGCCCGGCACATTGCGCACGTTATCAATCCAACCACCTTGCTTATCATTGTAGGCAGCAACGCGAACAGCCAAATCGTCTGTTAGCGGCAAGTTAAAGTAGGCCTCCACTGCATTACTCATTTCACCGTCTTTGGTAAAACCGATATTGGTGTCAAACCCTGCAGCGAAACTCAAATGGTCGGGCTTGTTAGTAATTAAGCGTATTGTGCCGGCTTGTGAGCTTGCACCAAATAGCGTGCCCTGAGGTCCAGGCAACACCTCAACGCGCTGAACATCTGTGGCATAAACATCAAGGTTACGGCCAGCCATCGAAACAGGCATTTCATCTAAGTAAAACGCCACTGAAGGCTGAAGTGCCTGAACTGATGACAGCATAATGTTGGATTGCGTGGTTGCCGCCCCTCGAATATAAATTTCATTTTGGCCAGGCCCAGTTCCCTGAAACACAACATTGGGAAGAAATTCTACGTAGTCTTGAAAGTTATCGATACCGAGGTTTTCAAGCGCCTTTCCGTTCAACGCCGTGACGGCAACCGGTACATCTTGGATAGATTCAGCGCGTTTTGTTGCAGTAACTTCAATATTTTCGAATTTCGCAGCGGCTTCGTTTTCCTGTGCGATAAGAGTAGTAGACGTCAATGCAGCGACAATGGCACAGCTAAGCTGAGTTTTTCGCATTTGGTGTGTTTCCTTTATGTAGACTTTTATTCTTTGGATTATATTTATTTAAATACTTATCAAAGAGATCATATATAACGATACACCAAGAAAAAATAATTTCTACTCAAACGATTATTTTTTAGCCCAAAGGGCAAGAAAAACAAGAATAAAGCCTATTAATTAACCCATTATAAAAACAAAGCACAAAAATAAAGTCTCTCGCCTATCGAAAATATATGATTACTAATAATTTCATCTGACATTTATAAAAACGATGTTATGAGGTATATTGCAATATCAGTATTTAATAAAAATGGAAGGAAGCGCCCTGCGTGATTGAGAGTCAACATTCTTCTTTACTCAATAAACCCGTATTCTATACATCATCTACGCTTATCTTTTGCCTTCTATTGTTTGCGGCGGGTGCCCCAGAAACCGCTGACGCCCTGTTTCAACAGCTTCAAAATGCCATTGTGACCAACGGTAGTTGGTTTTACGTGCTCACTGTTGCCATCATCGTAGTGTTTGTTGTGTTTTTGGGTGTCTCGCGATACGGCGAGATAAAACTAGGCCCAGACCACGCCACGCCCGAATTTTCGTTTACAACGTGGTTAAGTATGCTATTCGCCGCTGGCATGGGCATTGGGTTGATGTTCTTTGGTGTTGCAGAGCCATTAATGCATTTCTTGGCACCGCCAACCGCCCAAGCTGAAAGTATAGACGCCGTGCGCGAAGCGATGAAAACCACATTTTTCCATTGGGGCATACATGCATGGGCTATCTATGCGGTAGTAGCACTAATTCTTGGTTATTTTGCTTATCGCCAAAACTTGCCCCTAACCCTTCGTTCTGCACTTTATCCCCTCATTGGTGACAAAATATATGGTTGGCCGGGGCATATCGTTGATATTTTTGCGGTAACCTCAACGGTATTTGGGGTGTCTACCTCCCTTGGGTTTGGTGCTTCACAAGTTAACGCAGGCTTTAACTACTTGTTTGGATTGCCTTCAAATACAGCAGTGCAAATCGCCATCATGGCCGGCGTAGTTGGCTTGGCCATAATATCGGTTACCACAGGGCTTGAAAAAGGTATACGCCGCCTGTCTGAAGCCAACATGATTCTAGCAGTATTGCTGCTGCTTATTGTATTGGTGCTAGGGCCTACCGTTTTCCTTTTACAAGCATTCATGCAAAATACAGGGGCATACCTGTCGGATATTGTAAGAAACACCTTTAACTTATTTGCCTATGAGAAAACCGATTGGTTAGGTGGCTGGACTATATTTTATTGGGGATGGTGGTTAGCTTGGGCACCGTTTGTAGGCTTATTCATCGCGAGAATTTCATACGGACGTTCTATCCGAGAATTTGTGCTTGGGGTATTGTTAATACCTTCTGTTTTTACACTTTTCTGGATGACGGTATTTGGCAACGGTGCTATCGAACAAGTGCTTGTGCAGGGTAAAGACGTCCTCGCGAACATGGTAAATGAAGACACCTCGGTAGCGCTGTTTGTGTTTTTAGAGCAATTCCCTTTCTCTTCATTACTTAGTTTAATTGCCGTATTAATGGTAGTGGTCTTTTTTGTGACATCGTGCGATTCAGGCGCCATGGTTGTTGACATGCTGTGCTCTCATGGCAGAAACGACACCCCCATTTGGCAGCGTGTATATTGGGCTGTTGGCGTAGGTGTGGTGAGTGCGGTTTTATTGTACGCTGGAGGCCTAGGCGCACTTCAAACAATGACCATTGCCGCTGCATTGCCATTTGCCATTGTATTACTTATTGCTATTTCCGGTTTACTTAAAGCGTTGCGGGTTGAGGCGGTTAAACGAGAGAGCTTGCAGGTATTAGCCGGCACCCCGCAGCACAATGATGCTGATAATAACTGGAAAGAACGCCTTGAAAATATCGTAACATTCCCTGATGAAAAAGCGGTCAAACGCTTTATTGGTAAAACGGTAAAGGCAGCGGTCAGTGAAGTGGGTGAAGAATTTAAGGCACAGCAGTTTTCTGTTGATATCGGTGAAGAAGATGATGCGCTTATCTTAACCGTGAGCATGGGTAATGACCCAGATTTTGTTTATGCGGTATACCCCATGCCTACCGAGCAACCCGAATTTGGACCAACTGAGGCACAAGCACTAGACGAAAACGAAAAGGCCACGTACTATCGCGCCGAAGTGCACCTCAGTGAAGGCGGCCAGAACTATGATATTATGGGATGGTCAAAGATATCGGTGATTAATGATGTGATAGATCACTATCACAAGCACCAACATTTTATCCATCTGCTCAAGTAGCGTACGCGCTACGCATTTTTTGGAATTAAGATGCGAAAAGAAGAAGAACTATTAGTAGCGTTACGACGCGTAATACGTGCTGTTGACCTACGCAGCAAGCAACTTAGTAAAGATGTAGGCCTAACTGGCCCACAGTTGCTCGTTATGCAGAATATTGAAGAACGCCCCGGCATAATGGTGCGAGAAATTGCAGAGAACATTAATTTGAGTCCTGCGACCGTGACCAATATTCTCGATCGTTTAGAAGCAAGAGACCTTGCTACACGTATAAGAAGCACCCAAGACAAACGTAAAGTAGGCGTGTTTCTAACGGAAGGCGGTAAGGAAGCAGTAGTAGACGCACCACGACCGCTACAAGAACACTTTGTAGACCGCTTTTCACAGCTTAAAGAATGGGAACAAAGCCAAATGGTGGCAACCGTGCAGCGTATCGCCAGCATGATGGATGCCGAAGATATCGATGCATCACCATTTTTAGAGCTTGGTAGCATTACAGAAAAGAGTGTTTAGTTTTAAAAAACGCTTTTGAAGTTACACAAAAAACGGCCTCACATGAGGCCGTTTTTTAGTGATGTAAAACTAGAACCGCTTAATTTTTCGCTTTTAGCGGGTTAAGCTTACCACCTGTCACTTTATCAGCACGCCCTTCTTCTTTGGCTTTTTCCGCTCGGCGTTTTCTGATCTCTTTCGGATCGGCGATAAGTGGGCGATAAATCTCAATGCGGTCGCCGTCGATTAGGGTATCGCGCAGTTTTACAACCCGACTCCATATGCCCACTTTAGTTGCTGACAAATCGATTTCAGGAAACTGCTCCACAATATTCGACGCGATGATGGCCTCTTCTACTGTGCTGCCGTCTTTAATCGCGATATCTACAATGGCTTGTTTGGTAGGCGTTGCATAGGCAACTTCCACATTAATCAGCGATGTACTCATGCGTAAACACTCCTAGCACGCTCTGTAAATGCTGCAACCATGCTGCTTGCTAGACTATTAAACACTTTCCCGAATGCCATTTCTGCCAGTTTGTTGGTGAATTCAAATTCTAAGTTCAACTCGATTTTACACGCATCTTCTGACAACGCAGAAAATGTCCAACCACCGGTTAAAGAGCGAAACGGACCGTCGACCAGCTGCATATTAATTTGCTGACCAGGCACTAATTCATTGTGAGTGGTAAACCACTGTTTGATACCCGCCTTCGCAACCAACAAAGACGCTTTCATGCTTTGTGCTGATGCATCTAAAATTTTGCTATCGGTACAGCCGGGCAAAAACTCGGGGTAAGATGCAACATCGTTGACTAAGTTAAACATGGCTTCTGCACTGTGCGCTACCAGCGCACTTCTATGAATACTTGGCATTTATTCCACTAAACTAATAATTCGTGGTGCGCATTGTACCACATTATATTTACCTCGCTTCCCTTCGCTTTCGCTTAAACGCCCTCGCACTGGTTAACAATCAGTAATCTGGTAAAAATCCGCTTTGGAACGGCGAAATTGTGCGATGCACATAAAGACATTCCTCTACACTATCAGTATAATAGCGACCATGAAAAAGAATAAAGCCAACAAAAACACCTCAGGAAATATCGCGCAAAACAAAAAAGCGCGTCACGATTATTTCTTAGAAGATAAATTCGAAGCCGGATTAGAGCTTCAAGGGTGGGAAATCAAAAGTATTCGCGCTGGTAAAGTAAACATTACCGATGCGTACATTATCATTCAAAATGCTGAAGCCTACTTAGTAGGCTGTCGCATAAGCCCACTCAACCAAGCGTCTACCCATGTAATCGCAGCGCCCGAACGTGCGCGTAAACTGCTGCTTAAAAAGCGTGAAATAGACCGCTTAATGGGCGCACGCGACCGTCAGGGTTATTCAATTGTTGCAACATCAATGTACTGGAAAAAATGCTGGGTGAAGCTTGAAATTCACTTGGCTAAAGGTAAACACGCCCACGATAAGCGTGATACATTGAAAGATAAAGACTGGCAACGCCAAAAAGAAAGAATGATGAAACACAGCGTTTAACGCTGTGTTTTTTTATGTGCAGGTATTCAAGGAATCAGAGCCCCAGCCCAGCCCTACCCCACATCGCGCTTTGTCATTTTATTACGATGCAGCGCATCTAAAATTAAGCTCCACAGCGGTGAAGGGTTACGCAACGTGGTCAAGTCATTACCTAAACGCCTGAGTTGCCTTCTTACCATAGCCATATTTGCCAAGCTTGCTAGCGACTTATCCTTCCAGCGACAGTGTGGAATAGTGCCAGAATAAGTCCATTCCTGTTGCCACTTTTTGGCGAGATCAGGCGTTATAGCCAAAGCACTGGCTAAACCAACTAGCACACAGCCTTGCTCAATAACACGCTCTGCCACCTCGGCACGTTTAATGCCCCCTGTGGTCATCAAGGGAATATCGGTTTTGCTTTCAAGTACCCGTGCAAACTCAAGAAAATACGCCTCGCGCGCAAGTGTTGTATCGTCTCTGGTTTGCCCTTGCATGGCAGGCGCTTCGTAGCTACCACCTGATAGTTCTATGATATCGACACCTAATGCTTCTAAACGATTAACCACTTCACACGCATCATCAAACGAAAAGCCATTTTTCTGAAAGTCGGCCGAATTTAGCTTTACCATAACAATAAAGTCTTTTGCACAGACGGCGCGAATTTGACTAACAATATTGATAAGTAAACGGGCACGGTTAATGATTGAACCTCCCCATTCATCTTGGCGCTGATTGGTTAACGGTGATAGAAACTGCGTCAGTAAGTAACCATGTGCCGCGTGAATTTCAACACCATCAAAGCCCGCTAGTTCAGCTTGTTTTGCCGTTTCGACAAAGCGCTTGCATACATCGTGAATGTCTTGGCACGTCATTTCTCTAGGCTGGGCAAAAAGCTTAGAGTGTTTGCCCATATCAAGTGGCACTGCAGAAGGGGCTATGGCTTTGCCCTGCATCGCTTTGAAAACTTGTCGGCCGGGATGGTTAATCTGAAGTACTGCCAGTGCACCGTTCGACTTGATAATTTTTGCCCACTTTTTGAATGGCGCAAGGTCGGTAATCTTATCAAGTGCAACACCACCAGGCCCCGTCATGGCGCTTTTATCAACCATAACGTTACCAGTAATGACCATACCCAAATTACCATGAGCCCAATACCGGTACAAAGAATACAACGATTCGCCGGGCACATTGCCCGAGCTAGACATGTTCTCTTCCATTGCTGCTTTAACCAGCCGATTACGCACAGTAACACCGCATGGCAAAGTATAGGGAGAATACAAAATAGAGTCTGAAGACATTTACACAACAAGCCTTGATACGATGCTGTGTACTTTAATCGTTATTGCGCATAAATGCATCTTTTGAAAGCAAATTATAAAAGAATCGTTTAACAAAAGTTGAGTTGTGTTATAATCCGCGCTCACGCTCGGGGCTGATTAGGATTCGACAGGATCTAGGAAGCCGGAGGTGCATGCAGAGGTGCGGTTGGCCTCTTAAAAAAGCCGCATTTAAATAGTCGCAAACGACGAAACATACGCACTAGCCGCTTAATAACCGGTATAGGCCCTTCCACCCTAGTCTTTTCCTGCTAGCGGGGATTCGGAAGGTCATCCAAGTAGGATAGCGAGGGAACCTTGTCTGAGGGTGAACCGCGAAACAGTATCAGGCCAGCTGCAAGGAAATCCTGTTTGTCGGAGTTCCAAGCAGTTAAATAAATGACAAACTAAGCATGTAGTACCAAAGGTAGACATTTTCTGGACGCGGGTTCAAATCCCGCCAGCTCCACCAATTCAATAAATCAAGGCGTCTTATGACGTCTTTTTTTATGTTTGTGCTTTGCCCACAACACAAACTAAGCTTCTTG
>CAYVST010000096.1:0-13001 GCA_964454185.1 uncultured Alteromonas sp. | reverse complement strand
ATTGGTTAGCGCTTGGCATTAATCCTCTTGCGCAAAGTCGCGCAAGTGATTAAACGTTATGAGAGCTATTCGTTTGGCGCCGAAACAGATATATCTGGAACCCCTGACGCAGCAAGTGCCTGCCCAGGTGCTATCGTTGGTGCAAAATAGTCAGCAACGGATATAAGATTGAATCCTTCACTTTCAAGGGCAGGAAGGTGTTCTTGCAAAAACGCAATGGTTTCAGGATGAGGGTGACCTATGACCACTACTCGCCCTTTTTTCTTCGCAATTCGCTTCATTCGATTAAATTGACGCAGCAAAAAATCATCAGTGAGTTCGTGGTCCAAAAAAACCTGTCGACTTACACTGGGAACACCAATTCGTTGAGCGACTTGCTCACCTTTAGTCAGCACAGTTGTGCGACTATCAACAAAAAAAAGCCCCTGACGCTTTATTTCTTTCATCAGGGTTTCCATTGCTTGTTCTTGGCCCGTAAATGCACTACCCATGTGATTATTCACACCAATAGCATTAGGTACACTTTTTATTGCGCGTCGAAGCGTGTGCGTTATTGCCCCTGCGTACATATCTGTGGATAACCCCAAAGGCCCCATATGCAAGTCTTTTTGCGATTGCATAGGCATGTGCAGCATTACAGCGCGTCCTTCCTGCTCGGCGCGTTTGGCAATATCACTGGCTAAAGGGGTTTGCGGTAATATAGAAAAGGTAATTTCTTTGGGTAGTGAAAAAGCAGCGACATCGGACGGCCTATATCCTAGGTCGTCTAAAATAATAATTATGTCGGACTTGGCCATTACAGCTTGGCACAGTAGCCCGCTTAGCACACACAACAGGCTTGTTATTATAAGACGCAAACGCATCTAAAATTATCCATTTATTTATCGTTCTTTTTATGTCTGACAGCTTGCACTGTCTGTGCTCAACACTTTGCCTTAGCGCGTGGCAATATTTATCGTTGAACTTGCTCTAACATAAGAATACCAACTAATACGACATATTCAACTTATTGCCCAAGTAATTGACGCGAGAGTAAGCACTTAGGTAGGCCATGCTACTTAAACCATGTGCGAGGGTTTAGTGCTTTGCCTTTGTGGCGAATCTCAAAATACAAGTTAGGATATTCTTGCCCTCCGCTGCGTCCAACCAGTGCAATACGTTCGCCTCTGCGCACTTCATCGCCAGCTTGTTTTAACAATGCTTGGTTATGCCCATAAACACTCATGTAACCATCACCGTGGTCAATAATGGACACCAACCCAAAACCTCGCAACCAATCAGCGTACAGCACCCGTCCTGGCGCAATGGTTGTGACTGGCGCTCCTTCTGCGCCATCAATAATAATACCTTTCCAGCGCACCTGCCCTTGGCGTCGATTTCCAAAGAGGTTTCTAACTCGACCGTCTACAGGCGTATTGAGCTTACCTTTTAATTTGGCTAACCCATCAAGCGACACGTTGGCCTCTCTTGCCGCGCGTTCAGCCGCTATTCTCGCGGCTTCAATAGCGTCTCTAAGCGCTTTCTCATCAGCTTGAAGTGATGCGATTTTTTGGTTTTCGCTTGCAATAGTTCTATTGATTTTTTTGAGGGTAACTTTTCGGTCTTCTTGACGGGTAACAAGCACCGCTCGCTGATTTTCTTGTTCTTTTTGCAGGCTTAACAGTGATTGTGCTTTTTCTACAAGCGCTTCGTTAACTTCCTCAAGTCTCGCCACATTGCCACGAAAATTCTCGATTTCTTTTTGACGCGCCTTAGCAACGTATTGATAGTAGGTGATTACACGTTCAAAATTACGTGCATCTTCCTGATAAAACAACATCTTGGCATAGTCATAATGCCCTGCCATAAACGCGCTTTTGAGCTGACTTGACAGCAGTGACTGTTGTTTTCGAATAGCAGTCTTAAGTTCACTTTGTTCAGTTTGGAGTACGCTCTGTTCTTGTTTTACACCATCTAGAGACTCTTTGGTCAGCGCTAATGCCTTTGCCACCTTAGCAATATCAAGTTCAGAAGCTCGCAATACGTTCTCTAATTCTTGTGCACTTGCTTTGCTATTTTCTAGTACCTGTTGACGCGCTCGCAACTCAGCTTGAAGTTCTGCCAGCTTCTCACGTTGCTCCGATGACTTATCGTCCTGCGCAAACAAATCAGCGCTGCACACTAACAGTACAAATACGCACAGAGCCTTTGTTAATACGACTGCTGGGTGATAAAACGTCATTCCAGAAAACTACCTATTTTTTCGACTTGTGATTATTGCTTGCGCTGGTTTACACCAATATTCGTTAGCACGTTATCATTGGCACATTACGACGAGTGCTGTTGTACTAATGCGTCTGTGTCCAGTGTATCTGAGCCCACAACAGATGCCCAGTTGAATTTGGTCGTAATATCAATCATCTAAGGTTATTCAAAGCCGGTGCTATCAAGGTATGTTATCGCAGGCTGGTTTCTCGCCCAATTTTCTATATACTTTGCACTCTTTTTACGGTCTGTAGACAGGGTTAGAGGTAATGGATCAACTAATTGAATTTGCTGGCAACAACATTGTGCTTGCCGGTATTTGGGTTGCGCTGATTGCCATGTTGATATTTAGCTATATCAGTGCATGGACATCGTCAGTAAAAGAATTAAGCACCCACGAAGCAACACTTCTTATGAACAAGAACGACGCTATTGTGCTCGATATGCGCCCTGCAAAAGAGTTTAAGGCAGGTCATATCTTAGGTGCTCGCCAGATAAAACCGGAAGAAATACGCGAGAAAAATTTCAAGAAACTTGAAAACAATAAAGACAAACCCATTATCGTAGTATGCGCTATGGGTAATCAGGCTCGTGGAACAGCAAATGCGATGCTTAAAGATGGCTTCGCGAATGTGAATGTATTAAAAGGCGGCATGAATGCTTGGCAGAGCGCCAGCCTTCCCGTTTCTAAATAACAGGTGATCTTTATGAGCAAAGTTGAACTTTACACCAAGGGCCATTGCCCATACTGCCATCGCGCAAAAGCGTTATTAACGCAAAAGGGTGTAGAATTTATCGAGTATCCCATTGATATTAAGCCCGAACTTCGCGACGAAATGATTGAACGCGCGAACGGCGGTTGGACTGTTCCACAAATCTTTATCGATGATCAGCACGTTGGCGGCTGCGATGACATGATGGCCTTGGAAGCGCAAAGCAAACTTGATCCTATGTTGGGTCTTGCATAACGCGTCAGCGCAAACAGCAACGCACTACATTACATAAAACGACAATTAAATAGGAATTACCATGGCTGACGAGAATCAGACAAATAACGGCGAAGCTGCTGCAGCAAAGCCTCAACAAGCGCCGCAGTTTAATATCCAGCGTATTTACACAAAAGACATTTCTTTTGAATCACCAAATGCACCTGCTATTTTCATGAAAGAGTGGAAGCCAGAGATCAAGCTTGATATCGATACAGCTACTCACAAGCTAGAAGAGAATGTATTTGAAGTTGTGCTTTCAGTAACTGTGACGGCGTCGCTTGGCGAAGAAACAGCATTCCTTTGTGAAGTACAGCAAGCCGGTATTTTCGCTCTAGGTGAATTACCTGATCAAGCGAAAGCACATACACTCGGCTCTTTCTGCCCGAATATGCTTTTCCCATACGCACGTGAAACTATTTCTAACTTGGTTAACCGTGGTACGTTCCCTCCACTTAACCTTGCGCCAGTAAACTTTGACGCTATCTTCGCAGCTTACATGCAAAAACGTGCACAACAAGCTCAAGGCGAAGCGCCAAAAATGGACGCGTAATTAACGTGAACACGAAGTCGAATTCGGTATTGGGGGCGGGGTCTTATGGCACCGCCCTTGCTTTTTGTCTCGCTCGAAATGGCAACCCTACATTGCTGTGGGGAAGAGATGAAACACATATCACTGAAATGGCTGAGCATCGCGAAAATGCTCGCTACTTACCTGGCGCAACCTTTCCAGATGCGCTTACTGTGAACGCTGATTTAGCACAAGTTGTAGCTGCAAGCCAAGATATATTGGTTGTTGTGCCGAGCCACGCTTTTGGCGCAATGCTTCACACCTTGAAGCCCCTATTGGAACCTCACCAACGTATCATTTGGGCAACCAAAGGGCTAGAGCCTAAAACTGGCCGCCTTCTGCGAGACGTAGCAGTAGAAATACTGGGTACCGATTATCCGCTCGCGGTTTTATCAGGGCCAACCTTCGCCAAAGAGATGGTAGCAGGGTTACCGACCGCTATTTCGCTGTCATCAACAGACGATACGCTTAGTGATGAATTTGCTGCGAAACTGCATTGTGCTAAATCTTTTCGTGTTTATAAGAACTCCGATTTCACAGGCGTGCAACTAGGCGGTGCGGTTAAAAACGTTATTGCTATTGGTGCAGGCCTTGCCGACGGGCTTGGGTTTGGTG
Organism: uncultured Alteromonas sp.; assembly: GCA_964454185.1. Taxonomy (GTDB): domain Bacteria; phylum Pseudomonadota; class Gammaproteobacteria; order Enterobacterales; family Alteromonadaceae; genus Alteromonas. The sequence continues at coordinate 8,585 of CAYVST010000096.1, read as the reverse complement.
CAAACGCCAGAACAGCCCTAATTACCCGAGGCTTGGCGGAGCTCACACGGCTTGGGATAAAGCTTGGCGCTAACCCTGAGACGTTTATGGGTATGGCTGGACTTGGCGACCTCGTTCTGACGTGTACTGACAACCAATCACGAAATCGACGTTTTGGTTTGGCGTTAGGTCAAGGCAAAAGCGTTGATGTGGCTATTGAAGAAATTGGCCAAGTGGTAGAAGGCTATCGCAACACCGAAGAAGTTCATGTCCTATCAGAAAAAGTCGGCGTTGAAATGCCCATTTGCGAACAAATCTATGCCGTATTGTATCACGGGAAATCACCTAAAGAGGCCGCGTTGGCCCTGCTGAGTCGAGATCTTAAACAAGAAGCGTAGACACTCATTAAAAAGGCTGCATTGCAGCCTTTTTAGTTATTATCGCGCGCCCTCATACCCAAACTGACGCCAACTTTCATACACAAATACCGATACAGCATTGGATAAATTCATACTGCGGCTATCTGGCAACATCGGAATACGCACGCGTTGTTCAGGCGGGAGCGCTTCGATGACCTCATTTGGCAACCCTCGGGTTTCTGGACCAAACAATAGTGCATCACCTTTTTTGTACTGCACGTCACTGTGGAATGCTTTGCCCTTTGTGGTGCAAGCAAAAACACGGTTGGGCTTTGCATCTTCAAGGTAAGCGTCTAGGTTTGCATGTCGTTTAACGTGAGCGAACTCATGGTAATCAAGCCCTGCGCGACGAACACGCTTATCATCCCAATCAAAACCAAGCGGCTCGATTAAGTGCAAAGTAAACCCGCTGTTTGCACACAAACGGATAATGTTTCCAGTATTCGGTGGAATTTCTGGCTGATAAAGAACGATATCTAACATGCTTATTAAGACCACAAAGACAAAGACAAGGCGCGCATGTTACAACAAAACGCACCTAATTTAGACTATTCACCTGACAAAAATTCGAGCATGCGCGTGAGCGTACGTTCTCTAATATCATCAGACTCAGTAAAAAGCTCGTGGTAAGCGCGGGGGACAATGTCTAGCGCAGTATTTGGCATCTGTTGTGCTACTCGACGTTGCCTTTTATTGTCAATAATGCTGTCTCCATCGGCACTAAATAACAGTGTTGGAGTTACAATGGCTCGCGCGCTATTTTCAATAGTATTCATAGCCTCATGGGCTGCGCTAAGCCATTCAGTGGTAACACCACCTAGTTGAATTTCTTGCTCCTCGTCATAAAGCTCGCGAAATAGAGCATAGCGGGTCTTACTATGAGTGAGTTTATTCAATGAATAAGGGAATGCGATGTAAGGTGTCTGTCCAAAGAAGTAACCAGAATCGCGCTTTTTCATTCTGTTAATGGCAAGTCCTGTTCGAATAAGCCCATTGGCCAACCAATTCGGTAATGCCGGCTTGATACCAAACATGGGTGATGCCAATACCGCTCTGGAGAATAGTTTAGGCACTCGAATAAGAGTCAACGCGCCAATTGCTCCCCCCATTGAGTGACATACTAGTTGTAACTCTCCTTGTTGCCTCGGCTTTACAATAGTTTCAACAAACGTTATTAAATCATCGACGTAGTCATCAAAACTTGCCACATAGCCATGCTGAGGGTCGTGAGTCATTCGCCCTGATAGCCCTTGCCCACGGTGATCAAGTATAAAAACAGCGAAGCCGTTTTGGTACAAATCGTAAATGAACTCTTTGTATTTTAGGTAAGACTCAATACGCCCTGAACTAATCACGATTGTCGACTTGGGCGAGGGCGGTATGCAAAAGGCGTAGCGGACGTTGATGTTATCCTTACCTAAAAATGCATTTTCAGTCACATGCTCTTGCCAAAAAGGGTTAATTTGAGTGGCAAATGACGTTGCTAAATTGTGTTCTGATGTGAACGTCCAGTTCATAGAGGCACCTATGCTTACCAAATAGAGTTAATGCTTTTTTTGCTGTGCCTCGAGCTTTGCTGGCGTAAGCCTTTATTGCTTTTTAAATGAGAGCGTTACTGTCAAACCACCAGTGCTTGCGGGCGCAGCTGTTATGCGTCCATGATGCAACTCAACCGCTGCTTTTGCAATGGATAAACCCAGACCCACGCCACCCGACTCTCTTTCTCTCGCTAACGTAGCACGATAGAAAGGTGCAAAAATACGCTCACATTCCTCTTTTGATAGACCGTCACCGTCATCGGTAATGTGTATTTCCCAATACTGCTCATCACAACTAAAAGCCACTTGCGTCAAGCAATGGCTGTGGCGTATTGCATTGCGCAATACGTTTTCCACCGCTCGACAAAGCAACATGCTATCAACATTAACAATATCTTCTGGGATAGTACTAATATGAAGGTGTTTGTTGCAGTTTGCAGCCTCAAAATGCGCATCTGTAAATACGTCATTTAATGCGCTGCGCAATGCTATGCGCTGTAGCGTAAGCTCACCTGCTTCAGCGCGAGACAATGCCAATAGCTGACTAATGAGCGCTTCCATTCTGTTGGCTTCTCGCTCAACACGCTCAAGCGTTGCAGGGTCCACGTTTTGTTGATGCGCAATCCCTAAGGCCATCTGTAATCGCGCTAAAGGCGAGCGCAATTCGTGAGAAACATCTGCTAACAACCTTTTCTGCGCGCCCCACATCGACTCAAGCTGTTCAGCCATAGTGTTAAAATCACGAGCAAGGTGCCCTAGCTCATCTCGTCTGTTAGCCGTTTTATCGACCCTAGTTTGCCAATCGCCATTGGCAAGTTTTTTAACAGAACCTTGAATATGTAGAATAGGGTTAGTTAGCGTTCTTGCAAAAAGCCAGCTGAGTATAGTTGTAGTCACAAGAGCAATAATTAAAATAAGTATTAGTGGAGGCGCTTTTTTCTCAGGCATGTCGAATTTTGCGCTAAACAATGCATACTTCTCGCCATTGCGTTCAAAGAAAACAGGACCGATAAGCTTTATGGCACCGCGTTTAATGGCAATGGGTGACGATTGGTTCACTAGACGAAGTAAATCTCGCTTATCGTTTTGGCGAAGCGGAGGTCCTCCGGCAATAAAAAGTTGCTCTGTTTCAATATTCACAGCCGCAAGACGCCCTCTTAAGCCGCGAGACCCTCGATTTAACAAATCCATTAGCGGAGCATCTACAAATCGCTGTCGCTCTAACCGTTTTGCTGTTGCCTGAAGTTCTTTTATTTCTCTGGGCTGTACATCAACAACTTCAAGCTCTTCGAATAATACTCGACTACCCCAAATGGCGAGGAGTGCGGTCAAAATAAGTGTTATCCAAAACCACAAGAAAAGACGCCCCATAATGGCGCGTGTGGGGTTAATTTTTGTTAGCGCGTTTCTCAGCATTATTGCACACCTACCTTCTATTTGGATTTCGCCAACATATAACCAACACCTCTGATCGTTTTAATTTTTTCATCATGCGCAACGCCTGCTATTTTTTTTCTTAAATTACTCACGTGCATATCAATGCTTCTGTCAAACGCTTGTAAAGGTTTGCCGAGTACTTTAAGGCTTATTTCCTCTTTTGTTACACGCTTAGCAGCGTTAAGCATCAGCAACCTTAATATGGAAAACTCTGTTGTGGTTAGCGAAAGCACTTCATCATCGACCTTTGCAGACTGACTGCTAGGGCTGAGAAAGATACCGTTGATGGCAAGGTCTTGCTCTATCGCGCCACCTAAGGCCGCGATATTGTGACGACGCACGATGGCCTTGATGCGCGCAACAAGCTCTCGGTGATTAAAAGGTTTAGGTAAGTAGTCGTCTGCGCCCATTTCGAGCCCTAAGATCCTATCGTAGTCATCACCTCTCGCCGTCAGCATTAACACCGGCGTGGTATGACTTGCACGAAGTTTTTTAAGTACATCGAAGCCGTCCATTTTAGGCATCATGACGTCCAATAAAATTAAGTCATAGTGATGGCTAGATACTGCTTCTGACAGGCCTGCCTCTCCGTCGTTGCAGACATTTACCTGATACCCCATGCTAACAAGATAAGTGGAGAGCATATCGGTAAACTCAAGATCGTCATCAATCACCAAGATTGACTGCAAATGATAGTCTGTACTCATAATTTTTGATTCACCCGGCGCTTGATTCATGTAAGTTGCCTCTTACATTATTACCTATTTCGCATATGTGTTTATCAATGCCAACGTATTTCAATATCGCATTGATGCTTTTACATTTGCCTACTATATCTTTTCAGACCTTTACAATCTCCAAACATCCCTCCCTTTACACAAGCTTTACGTTGCCTTGACTGCTTTAATTATGGATATCGCTATTCTTAAATTGTCCGAACAATGAGGAGACGACAATGAAAAGATTACTTATTGCTAGTGCACTTGTTGCTACTGCCACTGTATGTGGTATCGCTACTGCGAAGCCAGCTGGTCAAGAGATGCGTCACCATCAGCCCATTAAGGCAATGATCAAACATTTGCGCGGCTTGTCACTTACCGAAGAGCAGCGTGAAGAGATAAAAACACTGGTATCAGAATTCAGAGCGGCAAACCCACGCCCTTCATTTGATGAAATTGAACGCGATAACATTGAACTTGCTACGGCGACAGACGCTGAGCTGACTGAATTTGTAACCCAAAAGATAACCGCAAAAGAAGACAAGTTTTTTGCACTTGCTCAGTTGCGACATGATGTTTTCAACGTACTCACACTCGATCAACAAACATTGATGCTTGAAAGAGAAACCGAGCGAGACGCTAAGCGCGAAGCACGACAAGAAAGTATGAAACAACGAGATGCACGTTTTGCAAGACGCGGTAACGACATGCGTGACAGGCATAGCCCTTTTAGAGGGCTGGGTTTAAGCGATGAACAAAAAGCCGAACTAAGGGCATTGAAAGAAAGTGCTAAAGAAGCCATGGAACCTCACAAAGAAACCATGCGAAGCTTTAAAGAGGCGCAGCAGGCACTGATTAGAAGCTCAGCGTTTACAGAAGACGCTTTCGATTCGCTTGTGGCCCAGTATAAAGATGATTTGGCCAGCGCAGGAGTTGAAAAAGCGAAGCATCGCCAGGCCATGTTTGCTGTACTAACAGATGAACAACAAGCTCAGCTAAAAGCGAAGCGTTTGGAAGAGCGTGAGCTTCGAGAAATGTTCAGACCTCGCGGATAAAACGACGGTAAGAGGAAAGCAGAAGCCTCTGGGTTTACTGTAACCCTTCCTTATAACCTGTAATTTAGCTACATCCCTTAGACATGCGCCGGCTTACATAGCCGGCGCATTGTTAACTTTGCGGCTCACGTGTTTTTTGAAAAGTTAAAAACTGGGTTTTACGGGTTTATAGCTTGGAGATAAGAACAAGGGAGATGTGACGACCAAGTCTGCTGTTGCAGGTGTACATGCTACCGGAACGTTCCATACTGAACAAAGGCGCAATAGCGCTTTCACGTCTGGGTCGTGCGGCGCCGCATTTAATGGATCCCAAAAGAAAAACAACGCGTCCAGTTTACTCTCAGCAATGAGTGCACCTATTTGCTGGTCACCGCCTAGTGGGCCGCTTTTATAACGGGTCACCTCCAGTCCCGTTTCATCTGCAATTAATCCACCTGTTGTACCTGTCGCTACTAAATTGCACTGCTTTAGCGTTTCAATGTGTTGCTTTACCCACGACAGTAACTCTGGCTTTTTATGATCATGGGCGACTAGCGCCAAGGTAAGTTTGCTCATTATTGTGTTAGGCCTCACATCCCAAGTAGTTTTCACAGATCGCGTTTGGTTACTGTAACCCAGTAAATATAAATATTCAGTTTTATTGTTCTTGCTGTCAACTTATTGTCATAACTTTATATTTATTATGTTTTAGGTTCTTAGCACACTTAATGGCCCGAGCGACTCCGCGCTTAAAATTAAAATATTTATACATTTATATTGCATAAAAATTCAAAAAGAATAAACTAGTAAGCGGTTAAAGCATCTAACCCAACGTTGGGTTATACGAAATAGGAACTAGTGATGACACAACCAACTCCCGTTGTTGAATTTATTGTCAACAGCGACAAAGAGTTAACCTCTCCCCTGGCTGGCTACGCGCGGCATAACCACCGACGATATACAGACTCGTCTATGCTTTTGCGTTAGCACACTTTTTACCTTTGTGATGTGGTAGCGGTTAGGCAAAGGAACAAGCCCAATCAGTTCACAAAGGTAAAAAGTGATTTTTTCTCCTTTTATTGAATTTTTAATTATGTATAACGTTTCAATTATTGGTGCCAGTGGTTACACCGGAGCACAATTAGTTCAGTTGGTAGTACAACACCCTGCATTAGCGTTGCACAGTACGTATGTGTCTGAAAAAAGCGTAGATGCGGGTAAGAATATCAGTGCATTGCACGGCACTTTGGCACACGTAAACAGTACGCTTTTGCCGCTCAGCGATGACGCGCTAAATGCGCTAGCAAATAGTGTTGATTTCATATTTCTTGCCACCCCTCATGAAGCTAGTCACGACTGGATGTCCACGTTGGCATCGGGCAAAGCCAAAGTGCTTGATTTGTCAGGTGCATTTAGGCTGAAAAATACGGGTGTATTCGAACAGTTTTACGGCTTTCCCCACACACAGCCTGAGAGCCTTGATAAAGCAGTGTACGGCCTTGCTGAATGGCATGCTGATGACATTGCCGATGCGAGCATAATAGCGGTGCCAGGTTGTTATCCTACAGCCAGTTTAAGTGCCCTCAAGCCATTAGCAACCAACAGCCTACTTGATAACAGTGTGCGCCCTGTTATCAATGCAGTTTCGGGAGTTTCAGGCGCGGGTAGAAAAGCTAACCTCACCACCAGCTTTTTCGAAGTAAGTTTGCAAGCCTATGGTGTGTTAGGCCATCGCCACACGCCAGAAATTGAAGCCTATTTGGGGACAGAGGTAATTTTCACACCTCACTTAGGCAATTTTAAGCGCGGCATTTTGGCCACCGTCACAGTGAAAGTGAAGCCAGGTATAACAAGCGCACAACTTGAACAAGCGTATACCGACGCCTATGCTGATAAGCCTATCGTGCGTTTACGCGATAGTTTTCCAAAGATTGACGATGTAGCGCATACCCCGTTTGTAGACTTACATTGGAAATTAGATGAGACGTCTGGGTACGCCGTTGTGACTGCAGCAATCGATAACGTAATGAAAGGGGCAGCTTCTCAAGCTATTCAATGCCTAAACATTATGACTTCGCAACCAGTAGATACAGGGTTAGTACTATGAGCCATTCACCTATTGTAATTAAAGTTGGGGGCGCATTGCTTGATGATGCCCCGGCCATGGCTCGACTATTTTTAAGTGTAAAAGAAGTACAAACAGCACGCCCTGTAGTCATTGTGCACGGTGGCGGCCCTCTGGTTGAAACACTTATGGCAAGCCTCGGCCTTCAAAGTACTAAGATTGACGGTTTGCGTGTTACGCCTGACGAGCATATGCCTTACATTTGCGGTGCGTTGGCAGGCTCAGCCAATAAACAGCTTTGCGCAGCCGCGATTGCCAGTGGCCTAACGCCAGTAGGCTTGTCATTGCTTGATGGCAATATGGTGGTTTGCGAACCACTTGCAGAACAATACGGTGCTGTGGGCGTGCCCTCGACGGCAGACGCGGCATTTTTAAAAAATGTGCTGGCTCAACAGACGTTACCTATTATTAGCTCAATTGGCTCAAGCCCTCTGGGCAGACTGCTCAATGTTAACGCCGACCAAGCGGCCACCGTTATCGCTGAATTATTAGATGCAGAGTTGCTGCTTCTGTCTAATGTAGATGGCGTCCTGGACGCCAATAAAATGCTAATACGTGAACTCAATGCGCAGAGCATAAATCGCTATGCTCACGAAGGTGTGATCACCGACGGGATGAAAGTGAAAGTAGATGCAGCCCTAGCATCTGCTAATACACTGCATCGTCCCGTCTACATTGCCAGCTGGATAGCTGACATTAGCGATATTCTTAACCAAAACACAGGTACACAAATACTACCTACAACTGCTGCAAGCATGCCTTCGCAGCATGCCGGAGACGAACAATGAAACAGGACCTTCTCACTTTTGCGGACTGGACCCCCGAAGCAATGCAAAACCTACTGCAATTAGCCGTGGAAATTAAACAAGCCCCAGCCAGCTACAGCAATGTATTGGCAGGAAAGTCTGTGGTTGCCCTGTTTGAAAAACCCTCTCTACGCACACGAGTTAGCTTCGATATTGGTATCAATAAGCTTGGCGGTCACATGGTGTATTTAGATGTGCAATCGGGAAAATTGGCTGGCCGCGAAGATGCCGTTGATACCGCGGCAAACTTAGCGTGCTGGGCAGATGCTATTGTGGCACGTGTGTTTTCTCATTCTACCCTAGAAACATTTTCAAAAGCTGCGAATGTACCGGTGATCAATGCACTTTGCGATAAGTATCATCCGTGCCAAGGGCTTGCTGACTACCTCACTATGTTTGAACGATTCGGCAAGACTGAAGGATTGACCATGGCGTACGTGGGTGACGGGAACAACGTAACACATTCATTGCTAATTGTGGGCGCATTACTTGGCTGTAACCAAGTGGTCGTAACGCCAAAAGGTCACG
>CAYVST010000095.1:0-13058 GCA_964454185.1 uncultured Alteromonas sp. | reverse complement strand
GATTGGCGTTGCGGCCACACCACCAAACCCGCTAGACACAGCCGAAATCATGCCACTGTCCTGGGTTAGCTTGAAAACCGCACAGACCGCTGAAATATCATCTTCAAAACGTTTAGAAATCTTATAAGCTGCCAATTGCTGATTGTCATGTAGTAAAGGTATTTCTATTGCTGAAATCCATTCGCCATGAGCAAGTTTGGTCTTTCTATAGCCTTCAAAAAATTGAGCTATCGGCATAACCTTTATAGCGTTGCCATTGTCGATATGTAGACGCGCTTCTAATGCGAGTAATAACGGTGGTAAATCGCCTATGGGTGACGCGTTTGCGACATTACCGCCCATAGTGGCTTGATTGCGTATCGGTAATGAGGCGAAACGAGTGATCAGTTCTGCAGCTTGTGGAAAATGCTCTAGGAGCATCGGTGCCGCATCATTGATAGGTAATGCTGCACCAATAACAATAGAATGCTCTTTTTTGGTGCGTTGTTTTAGCGACTCAACGTGAGAAAGGCTAATCAATGTATCAACGTTTTTAAGCTGTTGGGTAAACTGCAAACTCAAGTCGGTACTGCCTGCTACAAGCTGAGCACTAGGGTGTTGAGCAATCGCGTCTCGAAGTGCTTCGCGACTCGTGGGCATCATAATGTGTTCAGTGCCGATATTGTCTTTGGTTATTGATTCAAGACGGGAAATCGTGTTTGCTTCGCGTTGCGTGAACTGGTCGTCCGCTTTCTGCTCACTTGCTTTTAGCGTGGCATCAATTATGGGGCGATAGCCAGTACAGCGGCATAGATTGCCTGACAATGCGTGTAATACATCGTCCCGATTGGGTTGGCTGTTCGTGTGATAAAGAGCGAACATCGACATAATGAACCCCGGGGTGCAAAAACCACACTGCGAGCCGTGATGGTCTACAAGCGCTTGCTGAACAGGGTGCAGTTTTTCTCCGTCACTTAAATGTTCGACCAAAATCAATTGCTTACCATGGACAGCGCTCATTAAGGTAATGCAGCTATTGACCGTACGATAGTGCAAATGAGAGGCACTGTCGCTAGCCAGCTCGGCCAGCACAACAGTACATGCGCCGCAGTCACCAGCCGCACAGCCTTCTTTTGTACCTGTTTTTTTTCGATATTCTCGTATGTATTGCAGAAGAGTGAGATCGGCTCTCGCTTCATCTAATTCAACGATGTCTTGGTTAATAAGGAAGCGAATCATACCCACACCTTCCAGTTCTTGTCTTTTTTGTATTCATTAATATAGCGGTATTTCTATCATAAAAGTAGACCAATTGGTCAATTTTTTGCTTATAAAAAATGGCCAGACTAATAAGGCCATAATTTAAAGGCAAAAATTGTAGGACATTAATTCAGCGTTTTTCTCTACTCACGTCGGCGTTAATGCTGAATAACTTGTGCCTTTTTGCTTTGCGTTAGTTACATTCGGGCAATGGGTTTTCATGCCACCTATATGCAAGCTTTTACAAAACATAAGCAAATTACATGCAAGGTTTTACATTGAGCTAAAAAGAGATGTGCAATGGCTTTTTTGTGTCGTGGCGAGTTCTAGCGGTGCGTACGCTAGGAGATCGTTTGTTAATAACCTCGAACATGGACGATATGGTGTTGGCAAAATTCGTGCTAACGAAGAAATAGGAGCGAGCGCCATAGCGTTGTATACTTTTGTAATGCGCGTGTTCTTGTTATAAAGAGTGTAGAGATGCGCTTGCAAAACAAAATTGCAAAGGAATTTAGATAATAATGATGAAGGTAAAAAGTGCTGACGCTGGCGTTGGTGCTATGAACAGAAGAAAAATTCTTCAAGCAGCAGAAAAGTGCTTTGCACAGTTTGGTTTCAAAGGCACTGCAGTACAAAAAATAGCAGATGAAGCCGGTTTGCCCAAAACAAATGTCCTGTACTATTTTAAGACTAAGCAGGAACTCTACGTCGCGGTACTCGAAGAAACTCTGTCTCTTTGGAACTCGCATTTTGATAAGGCGACGGTCAATGACGACCCAGCTGAAGTGCTCGCGACTTATATTGCAGAAAAAATGGAAGTGTCTCGTACACATCCCATGGCTTCGAAGATTTTTGCGATGGAAATCATCAACGGTGCACAGAATCTGAGCGGCTATTTTGACGAAGAACATGCGCTATGGATGAAAGGTCGCTTGGCGCTGATTGAAGCTTGGATAGGTGCAGAAAAAATGCCTCCCATAGAGGGAGAGTACCTTCTATACACCATTTGGGCTAGCACACAGCACTATGCAGATTTTTCTGCTCAGATTACGCGACTTCGCGGTAGAAAGATGACAAAAGCCGACTTTGAACAAGCCACACGACAAGTGATTAAGCTTGTTTTGGGTGGTTGCGGTTTAGCGGTACCTGAGCAATTCGAGGAATAACATGTCATCAGCGCAATATCCAAGAGACCTCATCGGTTATGGTAGAAACGTACCTCATGCTCAGTGGCCTGGTGACGCTAGAATTGCGGTGCAATTTGTCCTGAATTACGAAGAAGGAGGCGAAAACTGTGTACTTCATGGTGATACGTCTTCCGAAATCTTTTTGTCTGAAATTATCGGCGCTCAAGCATACAACGACCGCCATTTGAGTATGGAATCGATATATGAATACGGCAGCCGGGCGGGCTTCTGGCGATTGCATAAACTCCTGACTGACTTTGACATTCCCGTCACTGTTTTTGGCGTTACTATGGCAATGCAGCGCCACCCTGATGCGGTAAAAGCGATGCTCGAATCTGGGTGGGAAATAGCAAGTCATGCCATGCGCTGGGTGCATTATCAAGATATGGATGAAGCTGAAGAGCGCAAACAAATCGACGACGCCATCAAGTTGCATGAGCAGCTCACTGGCAGTAAACCTGCAGGCTGGTACACAGGAAGGACAAGTCCAAATACGTTAAAGCTGATAGCTGAGCGTGATGATATTCTTTACTGTGCAGACTCCTATGCTGATGATTTGCCGTACTATGATTGTCATTACAGTAAGCCCCTTCTTATGGTGCCATATACGCTTGATACTAACGATATGCGCTTTGCCACTCCACAAGGTTTTAACAGTGGGGAGCAGTTTTTTCAGTATCTTAAAGATGCGTTTGATGTGCTGTATGAGGAAGGTGAAGAAGCGCCGAAGATGTTATCAATTGGTCTACATAACAGAATTATTGGGCGTCCAGCGAGAATGGCCGCATTGAAACGGTTTATTCAGTACATTAAGTCACACAACAAAGTTTGGCTTGCCACACGAGAAGATATTGCTCGTCATTGGTTAAATGTTCATCCTAAAGACGGTAGTGACAAATAAGCGCATTAGCGTAGAGTTAAAGAAAAAGACAAGGACACGATAATGAAAACAAAACTAATCGCGGTAGTCTGTGGCGCGCTAGCACTGAGTGCTTGCTCTAAATTGACGAAAGAAAACTATGACAAGCTAGAGATGGGAATGAGTCAGCAAGAAGTTGAAGCAGTGATTGGCTCTGCAGATAATTGCAGCAAAACCATGGGTACGCTTGCATGTACATGGGGCGATGAAAACGCTAAACACGTAAAAATTGTTTTCATGGGTGATAAAGCGATCACCTTTAACTATGATGGCCTCCAATAAAATAGAATCTAGAGATAAAAAAAGGTGGCTTAAGCCACCTTTTTTAGTTGTCTAAATATTGCCTAGGCACTACTTTAAATCCAAGATATAGCGCAGTAGAAATATCAGTGCTAGCACATAGGTTAAAGGCGTAACCTCTTTGAATTTCCCAGTACCTACCTTAACTCCCACATAAGTAATAAAGCCTAATGCTATTCCTTCGCTAATGCTGAAAGTAAGCGGCATTGCAATAAGTGCCACCGACGCTGTCGCCAGCGCCCCCAAGTCGTCAAAGTCAACTTGACGAATCGATTCCATCATTAAAATGCCTACCATTAGCAGCGCAGGTGTTGTTGCCATCAGTGGTATAACTTTCATCAGTGGCGTTAAAAACAAAGACAGTAGAAAGCATACAGAGACAACAACTGCGGTTAACCCAGTCCGTCCACCGGCTGATACACCTGTCGCTGATTCAACATAACTGGTGACCGGCGATGTACCCACTGCCGCTCCAACCACACTGGCTGTGGCATCAGCGGTCATGGCAGGTCCAATTTTAGGCAATTTTCCTTCGTCATTGAGCAAATTTGCTTTTCGTGACACGCCGATCAGCGTGCCAATAGTGTCAAACATGTTCACAAACATTAACGCAAAAATAAGGTCCCACGTTTCGGCAATATGATCGATGGGATACCAAAAATCCATGGCTAAAAACGTGGATGATATAGATTCTGGCATTCCGACAATAGCATCAGGTGTTGCTGTTAACTGACCGTTTTCTGTTGGTATAAATGCACCAATTACGGTTAGCGTAACAATGGATATCAAAATAGCGCCGGTTACCCGTTTTACCATTAGCACAATAGTGAAGATAATACCCAGTAGTGCTAATAAAACCGCGGGTTGAGAAAGGTCACCAAGTTGAACAAATGTTGCTGGGTTATCCACAATAAGCCCGGCATTTTTGAGGCCGATAAAGGCAATGAACAGGCCAATACCACACTGCACACCGACTTTCAGAGATGCTGGAATGGACTCGGCTATTTTGGTACGCACGCCGGTTAACGATAAGACCAAGAATAAAATACCATTCCAAAATACAATACCAAGCGCGGCTTCCCAGGGTATTTCTCTGCCCAAACAAATTGTAAAGGCAAAGAACGCATTTAGCCCCATACCTGGAGCCAACGCGATAGGATAATTGGTCATCAAAGCCATCAGCAATGTGCCTAGGCATGCGGCGAGCGCGGTAACTGTAATTAAGCCTTCAACAGGCATGCCGCTAAGCCCTAAAATACCGGGGTTTACTACCAAGATGTAAGACATTGCAGCGAAAGTAGTTAAGCCCGCAATGAATTCAGTTTTTATAGTGGTACCGTGACGTTCAAGCTTGAAAAGTCTCTCAATAAGGTGGTTGGACATGCATCTATCTCTTGGTGTTATTCGATTTTATGGTTCTAGATTTAGCTAAAGCAATAAGCTGACCAAATAGTCAACTTGTTGGTGCGTTTTGTGCTACCTTTACGTAGCCAGACGACACAAAGTCAGCAAAACGGTAATAGAACAGCACAATTGATGCTAAAAAAACCGTCAATCAAACCTAAATGAGCGTTTAACACTCGTTAACAGATAGCATTAGAGATAAACTAACTTGCACCAATAAAATGCTATGCATCTTTGTGGTGCAAAATAAGTGAGGGGCCATGTCGTTATCTTCAATTATAAAAAATATTCCCAAGGCTGAACTGCATCTGCATATAGAAGGTAGCCTAACGCCAGAACTCATGTGGCGCCTAGCAGAAAAACACAGTGTATCACTTCCTTATCAAAGCGTGGAAGAAATTGAAGCGGCTTATAATTTTAAAGACCTACAAAGCTTTTTAGATCTGTATTACGCTGGGGCGGGTGTGCTAATCGACGAAGAAGATTTCTTTACGCTTATGTGGGAATACCTCACGAAATGCCACCAAGAGAATATTGTTCATACCGAAATCATGTTTGACCCACAAACTCACACAGAGCGTGGAATAGGCTTTGATGTGTTTATGCCTGGTTTTCTTCGAGCGATGGAGAAAGCGCAAACTGAGTTCGGGGTCAGTAGCTTTCTGATCATGTCCTTCTTACGCCACCTTCCTGAAAGTGATGCATTTGACACGCTTGCTGCAGCGCAACCCTACTATGATCAAATAAAAGCAGTAGGTTTAGACAGCTCTGAACTTGGTCACCCTCCATCGAAATTTGAGCGGGTATTCAAAAAAGCAAAAGACCTTGGGTTCAAAATAGTCGCACATGCGGGAGAAGAGGGGCCTGCTTCTTACATTTGGGAGGCGATAGAACTTCTGGATGTAGACCGTATTGATCACGGTGTCAGGTGCCAAGAAGACGATTCATTAATGGCTTACCTTAAGGATAAGCAAATACCACTTACTGTATGTCCCTTAAGCAATTTAAAACTCTGTGTCATCGATGATATGAAACAGCACAATATCATCTCGCTGCTTGAAGCTGGACTGTTAGTGACGGTCAACTCAGATGACCCTACCTATTTCGGTGGTTTTTTAAATGCTAACTTTGAAGCATTGCAAAAGGCGTTGTCTGTAAGTGATGACAACATCAAACTACTTGCCATTAACAGCTTTAAAGCGAGCTTTTTAGAGGATGAAGTTAAGAAGAAATTTATAGAGCAGGTTAAACACGCTTAGCCTGTTTTTAAGGTAGGGGGCTGCCCAATAGTATTAGAAATTTTTTTGCGGTTATGCCCCAAGAACTGTAGCAAACGTCTTCACATATCTAGGTTGTTTACTTAGTCGCTTTGCTGCATTAACAGCGTAGTGGCGTTAACCAGAACATTAAGTTGTGATAGATGGTCTTGCATATCTTCTAAAACACCTAAATTTGCTAATTGTTCCATTTCAGCTGCCTTCGTTCTTAATGCATCAGCGCCAACGTCGCCGGCGATGCCTTTGATCGAGTGACTTTGGAATCGGATAGCTTCTTTATCGGAATCGTCTATAGCGCTTTGAAGTGTTGTGAGTTTTTGCCCAATCTGAACAATAAACATTTCAACAATGCGCGTCAGTAAGGCTTCGTTTCCTGCAAGCCTGCTCAGCGCCGCCGTTTTGTTCCATAAATCGCTGTTCGCATACTTGCTCGCGAGCTCGTCTGGTGTCATGTTTCTGACCTGTTACTCGTGTCCGTTTAAACTAGTTTACACCATTCTATGTAGTTCAAATAGAACATATTTTTTTTCGCATGTTTCATTCAGTTAGGGCGGCCTTCTAGACTAAAGGTTAATACCTTTTTTTGTATTAGCGTCGATACTACAAAGTGACTAAAGCATCAACTATTGGATTTTCTCATGGAGTGCGAGACACAGAATGTGGTCATCATTGACGACGAACAAACGACCCTTTTGCTGCTTGAACACGCTATTGCACCAATAGCGACTGTGTCAGTATGTGAGCAAAGTACACATGCTCAACAACTTATAAAAGACAAGCAACCAGATTTAATCCTTTTAGATATCAATATGCCAGGTATGTCAGGCTTTGAATTGTGTGAACGTTTAAAGTCATCCCCAGAAACAGCGAACATCCCAGTAATTTTTATTACCTCTCACAGTGATGTTGATAATGAACGCAGCGCACTCAACCTTGGCGCAATTGATTTCATTTCTAAACCTTTCGATATAGAGCGATGCCAATTAAGAGTGAATAACCACCTTTTAATGGCTAAACAAAAACGGATGTTGGACAGTTTGAATCGCGCTGTAGAGCAAGAAAAACAACTGTTGTCAGTCACGCTACGGTCTATTGCTGATGGTGTAATTTCTACCGACCCGAGTGGTTTGATTACGTTTATAAACCCAGTAGCGCAGCGACTTACCGGATACGCTGAAAAAGAGGCGTTAGGCAAACCCATTGATACAGTTATGAATCTTCGCGATGTGCAGACATCAGAGGCAATGCTGAACCCTGCATTATATGCTCTTGAAGTGCAGCGTCCTGTTGCGATGGCCTATAACACAACACTTGTTAGTCGCCATGGCGATGTATTTCGGGTTGAGGATACCGCGTCGCCTATTGTTGATGACCAAGGAAATGTATTGGGCGCAGTTATCGTTTTTCAGGATGTATCTGAAGCCGTTGAAATGGCTGTTCGCATGACACATATTACGAATCACGATCACCTTACGGGTCTTCCCAATCGCGTTCTACTCCACGACCGGCTCGTACAAGCAATTTCTAGAAGCCAACTCACCAAAAAGAGCATTGCACTGCTTATTATCGACATCGACAACTTCAAATATTTAAACGATAGCCTAGGACACCGCGAAGGTGACACGGTGATAAAGGCAATTGCAGAACGACTAAAAGCAGTCATTGGGACTAGTGCCACACTTGCACGCGCAGGTGGTGATGAATTCGCTTGTTTACTATCCGATGTTGGTACAGGCTTTGGCGCGGATAGTATTGCTATGGCTTGCCTGCAAGCTGGTCGGGAACCCATCGAATTAAACGGTACTATGCATCAACTCAGTATTAGTATTAGTATTGGTATTAGTCTATTTCCGCAAGATGCGGCCAATGCTGAGGAGATGATGCGTCACGCAGATACTGCAATGTACCGTTCAAAAACAAAGGGAAAGGATACCTTCAGTTTCTTTTCTAAAGATTTGCAGCATGCAATGCACAGAAGAGTCGAGCTAGAAATATTGCTTCGCAAAGCCATAGAAAACAATCAAGTTACTATTTTTGTTCAGCCTAAATATGACTTTAGCGGTAACGACATTGTAGGTGCAGAAAGCTTGGCAAGACTATTCGATGACCATGGTAATGTAGTTGGCCCTAATGAGTTTATTCCTCTTGCAGAAGAAACAGGGTTAATTCATCAGCTCGGAAGGCAGGTGTTAGAGAAGAGTTGTGCTCTGGTCGCGAAATGCAATGCGAATGGGCAAACACTGAAGCTTGCGGTTAATGTCGCGGCGAAACAGTTAGAGAATGCACATTTCGCCATGGAGGTCGAACAAGTCATCTTCGAGGCAGGCATTGATGCTTCGTCAATCGAGCTAGAAGTAACAGAGTCTGCGCTAATGCAGGACTTTGAACAAACACGTGATATCTTAAATGCACTCTCATCGTTAGGGGTGAGCATTGCGCTTGACGATTTTGGCACAGGGTATTCCAGCTTGTCCTACTTACGTCAGTTTCCGCTTGACGTGCTAAAAATCGATAGGTCATTTGTTATCGATATGGATGAGGAGCAACAAGCATTTGATATTGTTAGTGCCATAGTCCATTTAGCGCGCAGTTTAAGTTTGTCAATTGTAGCTGAGGGAATTGAGAATCAAGCGCAGTTCGATGCACTCCAAAAACTTGGGTGCCATTATGGGCAAGGTTATCTAATGTGTAAGCCCTTGCCGGTTGAAGACTTCAAGACGCGTTTTATTAGCGCTAGCACACAGCGCGCCATAATTACCTGACGAAAACAACGTTTTATAATCAATGCTTTACCGAAAGAGGTATCGCATCAAGCGCGCTACATTTTTAAATTGTTATGATTTGTTTTGTCGCGCTATTTTTCCATGTATTTCTTAGTCAATGATTGCTAGACTCAGAAAGCAAGGGAAAACATTTCATTGGTATCAATCATTTCGTGTGGTTCAGCTTCCATGAATTTAAATTGTAGCTAAGTTACTGAGAACACTTACTTAATGAATCGGAAAGAACTAAAGCCATTCTCTGAATGCAGCGTACTGATTGTAGATGATGAGCCTATGAGCCGCATGCTTCTAGAGTCGATTCTCAACACTGTATTTCATTGCTACACGGCACAATCAGGCAAAGAAGCCATTACATTTTGTACCGACAAAATGCCTGATTTGGTGTTGCTTGATATGAATATGCCAGACACGGATGGCCTTGCTGTATGTAAAGCGTTGAAAACGAACACAACGACAGCGGATATCCCGGTAATTTTTGTTACGTCCACGCTAGATATAGACAGCGAAAACGCATGCTGGGAGGTCGGTGCCTCAGACTTCGTAATGAAGCCGGTTAATGCTTCAACGTTGACTCACCGTATAAAGACGCACTTGCTTAATAAACTAAGAACAGAGTTCTTAGAAACGATGACTTATCACGACCAGCTGACAGGTCTTTACAACAGGATGTATTTGACCAAAGAAATCCCATTACTTGTTAAACAAGTGGCCCGAGATGAAGGCAATGTGGGCGCAATAATGATTGATATCGATTTCTTTAAACGCTTTAACGATACTTATGGTCATTTAGAAGGCGATTTGTGCTTAAGTCGCGTCGCTAATATTGTGTCAGGCCTTATGAAGCGCCCAAAAGATGCTGTCATTAGGTTTGGTGGTGAAGAGTTTATCGTAATTTTACCCTATATCGACAAGTCTGGTGTGTCATTGTTGGCAAATCTGTTAGTAGAGCAAGTGAGGGACGCAGCTTTAACGCATTCAGAAGGCATGGGTGGAAAAGTGTCAATAAGTGCAGGATACACCTTATGGCGCGCAACCGATGTAATGGAAGAGGGCGTTGAAGCGCTAATCGAAGACGCAGACGTTAAGCTGTATGAGGCGAAAGAGCAAGGACGTAACCAAGCAAGAGGATAAGGTGCTTATTTTCTAGTCTAATGGTTAATACTCTTGTGAGCGATCAAACGCTACACTTCAAACGTTAACGGTAAAAATGGACGCAGGCGTCAGGCTAGTCTGGCTTTGCGCTTAGTGAGTAGGGCAGGTAATGGCTTTCTTTGACGAACAGTCGAACTCAAACGCGAAACTTGGTTTTCAACTTAACGACGCCCTTGGAATAATTGTTCAACGAGGTTGCGAGTCGCTTGGCGTGTTCCAGTGCGTGTTACTGCAGGTCGAGTGTGATTGTTTAGGCGTGCTATCAAAAGCGTCATCAGCCTACGCTCCTCATTTCAAATCGCTCCCGTCATTTGTTCAAGGCAACGTCAAAGCCCAAGGTTTTCCTTCAAACAGCAGCAAATGTTCAAATGCATTCAAACAGTGGTTTTCCACCTATTTTAATACCGAAACCTTTATTCGAGGTGAATTTCACCACCTCGACGGAAAGCCTGTTTGTCTTGTGTTCGTTGCTGCTTCTCCGGATGAACCCTCAGCGGTAGAAAAAGTAGGTCTTATTGATGAGTGGCTTGCCGTAACACTCGAAAAATATGCGATTGAGAAACACGAAGCACAGCAAAACAAGATTTATGAAAAACTTCAGAATGTCGCCAATATTGGTACTTGGGAGGTCGATCTTGTTGCCAATAAGCTATTCTGGTCTTCACAAACAAAGCGAATTCATGAAGTCGATGAAGACTATGTACCGAATCTTGAAACCGCAATAAACTTCTATAAAGAAGGGCGTGATAGAGAAAAAATCAGCAGTATCGTCGAAAATGCCCTTAAAACAGGCGAGCCATGGACCGCTACGTTACAGTTGGTAACGGCCAAAGGAAATGCGGTGTGGATTGAAACTCATGGCATGGTAGAGATGAAAAAAGGCGAGTGTGTACGTTTGTTTGGCACTTTTCAAAATGTCGATAAAGCGGTGCGCACACGGCTTGAAATTGAAGAAAAGCGTAAAGAAGCGGAACAAGCCTCGTTTGAAAGGGGAATGTTACTTTCACGTATTAGCCATGAACTAAAAACCCCGCTTAACGGCATCACTGGTATGCTTCAGGCCATTAAGTTCGAAACCAAAGATAATATCAGAGTACGTAAAGCCGACATTGCTTTGCATAGCGCTGATAGGCTACTTTCGCTAATTAATGACGTGCTTGACTATACCGCGATCATTAACGGTGAATTTTCACTTCAAAATGATGATTTTTGCATACGTTCATTGGTCGAAGACGTGGTGGATGAGTTCAAATCAAAATGCGCTGCAAAAGACTTGAGACTATTTGCTGTATTGTCATTTGATGACAATACCTACGTGCACGGCGATGCTGGACGAATAGGGCAGATACTCAATAACCTATTGTCTAATGCGGTTAAGTTTACCGACTCGGGCTATGTCTCCATTCAAGTGACACTAAAACACCAAGGCGATGTTCCGGTTCTGCTAGCATCTATTGAAGACACTGGTGTCGGTATGAATGATGCCATTTTATCACGCATTTTTGCGCCGTTTCAGAGCGACGCTCAACAGGCATCAGAAGAGCTCAACGGGAACGGTTTAGGGCTCTCGATAGTTAATCAGCTTGTCGAAAAAATGAGTGGCGAATTAGAGGTACGGTCTCACGTTGGACAAGGTAGCTGTTTCGATGTCGTTATACCTATCGAAATGGCAAAAAGCGCTAAACAAGAGCAACAAGATATCGTGTTGCCTCCTGAATTATTGCTTACACCTTTAAATGTGTTGGTGGTAGACGACAATGACATAAATCGTTTTGTGCTTGCTTCTATGCTCGAAAAGTTTAATTACACGCCAGATGAAGCTGAAAATGGCGAAGTAGCAGTACAGATGGCGCGTGCTAAGCAATATGACATTATTTTTATGGATTGCGCCATGCCCGTGCTTGATGGCACAAGCGCTACTCGTATTATCATTCAAGAAGAATTGCTTATGCCAAATGGCATAGTGGTGGCAGTGACAGCGAACACGACTCCTGAGGACAAAGCCGTGTGTAGCGACGCCGGAATGGCCGATTTTTTATCTAAACCTATCGTTCATAATGACGTCGCTGTTCAGCTTAAACGAGTATTGACTACGAAATTTTCTACCGTAAAGCGTTAGCTTTTTCCTATTTTAATGTTACTTCTGGTGAGTGATTGCGAACGTCTTCCCAATGCTGAACAATATATTCAACGACTTGGGAACCTACGTTATACGCGGCTTCTATAGAAGCATTCATTGCGGCATAACCTCCACCTGAACTTTCTATCCTTAAATTATCGGCTGCACTTAGCCCTTCAGGTTGCATGGTGAAGTTGCTCGCGGTTCGTAAAATCATTACTCGTTCCAGATCTACTCGTTTGGCATTTGCTAGGAAGGTCAAACTTTGTAGTGTTGCCGAGTCTTCCATACCAGAGGTAACAAAATTCCCCTTCGCATTGGTCCAATAATTTACCCAATTGTTCGCCCATTCGTTTAGGCGCTCACCATGCCAAAAAGTAGAAGCACTTAAGTGAGAACCCATCGATACCGTGGGCTTACCTAACGCGTTGGGATAGCTATTATACTTCGCTCGTAATGCATCCATAGCTGGTGTATTAATAAGCTTCGTATCTTTAGTGAGTGTATACGCCCATGCAGCTAAGCTCTGATTCAGTGCGTAAACTTCGCCGTTCGGGTTGTTGTTAATGTCAATATTGCCCGCATTGGCATAAGGCTCATGAGTAAATAAAGGAAAGTAGCCGGTATCCCATTTGTCTGGTATTTCTCTGGCATCAATTTCATGAGCAAGATCGCCAT
>CAYVST010000094.1:0-13309 GCA_964454185.1 uncultured Alteromonas sp. | reverse complement strand
GTTTTCACCAGAAAAGCCCATCGAAAAAGGACGCTGAATTCTAGAGATCTCGGGGCCTTCTGTCAATGCATATTCTCTCTTTTTGGACGAATAAGTGAACAATGTTTGTTGTTTTTTAATCGAAAGGGGAGTTTTTTTATCCGAGAGGCTGTGAATAACGCAGCTAAGCTACTGATGTTATCCACAGTACATTGTGTAAAAACCGAATAATGATGAAAAATGCAAGGAGATCTAACGCATTTTTAATCGTATTTTAGATGGATATTATCGCTTTATAGTTTGTTTTGATCTAAAGGTAAAGTCTATTAATTACAATTGCTTATAATTTTGATCGTTGTGATCGATCAAGATCACCATTTACTTTTTGTTGATAACGTAAGATAATCCACAGCGATTAAAACGATAACTAATTTCTCGCTGTTACCCAACATTTCCAACGCTATTTCTTTAATGGTGCGTTTTGGTGCCTCTGTCTCACTTTATTCCTGTAGAGTTGAGTTTTTCGGGTTGGCTTTTGCACGCGAGTTACGGGAGCTAACAACGTACCATGTCCTTGTGGAACCAATGTCTTGAAAGGCTGCGTCAAGAATTACCTACGCAGCAGTTTAGTATGTGGATACGACCACTTGTTTGTGAAGAGCAAGATGGGTTTGTGGCATTGTATGCGCCCAATCGTTTCGTTCTTGATTGGGTTAGAGATAAATATCTAAACAAAATTACGGGTTTGTTAAAAGAATTCGCAGGTGACAATGCGCCACAACTTCGCCTTGAAGTAATGAACAGACAGCGCGTTTCTCGTACAACACAAACACATGTTTCTACATCTCACGCTCAGGTCTCTCATAGCCCACAAAGTGGTAACGTTGGTACACAGTATGATCAGTCTGCTCCTTCAGTAGGGCAAGCTCAGTTTACTATTAAAGGTGCGCCACCTCACGCACCAAATATGCAAGCGTCATTTACTAATAGCGATCCGCAGATGGGGGGTGGGTCTCAAAACAGCGTCCCGGCTGCTTCTAGCGATCGCACCATGCAGCCTTACGATCGAAACGATCGCCAAGTGAATGATCAAGGTCAATATAGCAATGGTCATGCACAACCTGCGCGTGTCACATCAGCGCCAAAGGTTGTTCCTATTCCTGAGGCAATGAAACACAAGAGCAATATTAATCCAACGTATCAGTTTGATAATTTCGTAGAGGGTAAGTCAAACCAACTCGCACGCGCTGCGGCGACTCAGGTTGCGAATAACCCAGGCGGCTCATACAACCCACTATTTATTTATGGCGGTACAGGTTTAGGTAAGACGCACTTATTACACGCGGTTGGTAATGGTATTGTTGCGAATAATGGCGATGCTAAAATTGTGTATATGCACTCTGAGCGCTTTGTTCAGGACATGGTTAAAGCGCTTCAAAACAATGCTATTGAAGACTTTAAACGCTTTTATCGAAGTGTTGATGCATTGCTTATTGATGACATTCAGTTCTTCGCCAATAAAGAGCGCTCGCAAGAAGAATTTTTTCATACCTTCAATGCACTATTAGAAGGTAACCAACAAATTATCCTTACATCGGACCGGTATCCCAAAGAGATTGATGGCGTAGAGGACAGATTAAAGTCACGTTTTGGTTGGGGCTTAACGATTGCTATTGAGCCACCTGAGCTTGAAACGCGAGTGGCTATTTTGATGCGTAAAGCAGCTGAAAACAGAATTCACTTACCCAACGAGGTTGCGTTTTTCATCGCTAAACGTTTGCGCTCAAATGTACGTGAATTGGAAGGCGCATTAAATCGCGTTATCGCAAACGCTAACTTTACGGGACGCCCCATTACAATCGACTTTGTCCGTGAAGCATTGCGCGACTTACTAGCACTGCAAGAAAAACTGGTAACGGTTGATAATATTCAGAAAACTGTCGCAGATTATTATAAGATTAAGGTAGCTGATATTTTATCTAAGCGTCGCAGTCGAAGTGTTGCCCGCCCACGTCAAGTCGCTATGGCGTTGGCGAAAGAACTCACGAATCATAGTTTACCAGAGTTAGGTAATGCGTTTGGCGGAAGAGACCACACTACGGTTTTGCATGCATGTAGAAAAATAGAGCAGCTAAGAGAAGAAAGTCATGATATAAAAGAGGACTATAAGAACCTCATTAGGACTTTATCTTCCTAACACCACGACCTTAGAGGCGAGATAGCACTGCGATGAAATTTTCTATAAGCCGCGAACAATTTTTACAACCCCTACAACTGGTGTCTGGTGCCGTTGAGCGCAGGCATACACTACCAATATTATCAAACGTACTCATCAAAGTAAGTGAGGACGCACTATGGCTTACTGGTACAGATTTAGAAGTAGAATTAATTTCTAGTGTCAAACTAGAAGGTGATTTTACAGAAGGTGAAATCACAGTACCGGCCAAAAAGTTGTTCGATATTATCCGCGGTATTTCTGAAGGCACAGATATTCACTTTTCACTTGACGGTAGCAAAGCGCTTATTAAAGCCGGCCGTGGTCGTTATACACTGTCGACGTTATCTGCGAATGATTATCCTAATCTTGAAGACTGGGAAGGCGAAGTAGAGTTTGAGTTAACGTGCAGCGACCTAAAACGTTTGATTGACTCAACTAGTTTCTCCATGGCGCAGCAAGACGTGCGTTATTACCTCAACGGTATGTCACTTGAGACCGAAGAAAACATTATTCGTACGGTTGCCACTGACGGTCACCGTCTTGCGTTATGTCGTTTGAATTACGAAACGGCCCTACCAGCTCGCCAAGTGATTATTCCAAGAAAGGGTGTATTAGAAATATCGCGTCTTATTAGTGAAGACGATAAATCACTGAAAGTGCAGATAGGTGCGAACCACCTACGTATTTTCTCAAATGATTTTATTTTTACATCAAAACTTGTCGACGGCCGTTTCCCTGACTATCGTCGCGTACTGCCTCAAAACGGTGATAAAGAGATTATTGCGAGTAAAGCAGTGCTTAAAGACGCATTCTCTCGTGCGGCAATCCTTTCAAACGAAAAGTTTAGGGGCGTGCGTTTAAATCTTTCTTCTGGCGAGCTAAAAATCACTGCCAATAACCCTGAACAGGAAGAGGCCGAAGAGATTGTAGACGTTCAGTATCAGGGTGATGATTTAGAGATTGGTTTTAATGTTGCGTACCTTATTGATGTATTAAATGCATTGGGTACTGATGATGTTAAAGTTAGTCTGTCAGACTCTAACGCAAGTGCGCTTATTGAAGACAGTGCAGATGATTCGGCGCTGTACGTTATTATGCCGATGCGTTTGTAGATAGAAATAGATAACGATTTTAAGCGCAGTTATAGTTATTTTGATTTCTATATTCAGTTCAATAAGAAGCGACGTAGCGTTACTACGTCGCTTCTTTTTTATCATTAGTGTGATGTCATCATGAAGCTGGACCAAGTCCAGATTACTCAGTTTCGTAATCTCTCCTCTGTTTCTTTTACACCTTCACCTTCCTTAACCATTATTAGAGGCGTGAATGGAAGTGGGAAATCTTCGCTAATTGAGGCGCTCTATTACTTGGGTTTTGGGCGGTCGTTTCGAACAAATAAGCACAGCTCTGTAATACAGCACGATAAAGATAATTTTAGTGTTTTTGCTTCATGCCTGAATGAAGACGGAGAAAAGCTCAAGCTGGGCTTTCAACGTAGCAGGGCAGATACATTCACATGCAGTATTGATGGTGAGCATAGTTCAAAGCTTTCAGATTTAGTGAGTTTAGTGCCCGTACAGTTATTCACACCACAAAGCACAGATTTGATCATCGGTTCCCCTGCAGAACGTCGACGCTTTTGTGATTGGGGATTGTTTCACGTGAAACATCAGTTTCAATCTCTTGCTAATCAATATGGCAAATTTCTAAAACATAGAAACGCATTACTAAAACAGCAAGCAAATTTGGCGGCACCTGAGAACCAATACTGGGAGTCTCAATTTGCAGAACTGGGTAAGGCCATGACTGAGACGAGACAAGAATACGTGACGTCTTTAACCCCAGTTTTTAAAGAATATGCCCAAGAATTTCTTCCGACCTTTGATGTCGAATTGAGTTACTATAAAGGATGGGAAAAAGATGTGTCTTTATCTGAAAGCCTAGTTAAAAAGCGCGAGTATGATGGTAAAATAGGACATACGTCTTCTGGGCCTCATAAAGCCGATTTACGCCTAAAAGTAAACGGTGTTAATGCCCAAGAGCTTTTATCTAGAGGACAGCTTAGAATGGCTGTAGCGGCGTTACAAATGTCGCAGACTAAACTGTTTAATAGTGCCACACAACGCAAGAGTATATTCTTACTTGACGACGTAGGGGCAGAGTTAGACGCAGATAAAAGAGAACAGTTTATTGACGGGTTGTTAGAAATGGATACGCAGGTTTTCGTTACTGCCATTGAATCCTCGCAACTTGCATTTATACAAAAATATAACGAAAAGAAAATGTTTCACGTGGAACATGGAAGCGTGAAAGAGGAGTAAAAGCTAGTATGTCAGCAGAGAACAACTACGACTCGTCCAGTATTAAAGTACTTAAAGGATTAGATGCCGTAAGAAAACGTCCTGGTATGTATATCGGTGACACAGATGATGGTACAGGATTGCACCACATGGTTTTCGAGGTTGTCGATAACTCTATCGACGAAGCGCTTGCCGGGCATTGTTCTGAGATTGTTGTGCAAATTCACAGTGATGGTTCAGTATCTGTATCTGACGATGGTCGTGGTATTCCTACCGAACTTCACCCTGAAGAAGGTGTGTCAGCGGCAGAAGTTATCATGACTGTACTGCATGCTGGCGGTAAGTTTGATGATAACTCTTATAAAGTATCTGGTGGACTTCACGGTGTAGGTGTATCAGTAGTAAATGCACTTTCAAGCCGTCTTAAGTTACGCATTCGTCGCGCTGGGAAAGCGCATGAACAAGAATATCATCACGGTGTTCCACAAGCGCCGTTAGCCGTAACGGGTGACACAGACAAAACCGGAACTATGATTCGTTTTTGGCCGAGCGCTGATACGTTTACCGATACACTTTATCACTACGATATATTGGCAAAACGTCTACGTGAATTATCTTTTTTGAACTCTGGTGTTTCCATCAGACTGAAAGATGAGCGTGACGGAAAAGAAGACCACTTTATGTATGAAGGTGGTATTCAGGCATTTGTTGAATACTTAAATGAGAAAAAGACTCCAGTTCATCAAAAAGTATTTCACTTTGCTAGTGAGCAAGAAGATGGTATTGCTGTTGAAGTAGCAATGCAGTGGAACGACAGCTTCCAAGAAAACGTATTCTGCTTTACTAACAACATTCCGCAGCGCGACGGCGGTACTCACTTAGCTGGCTTCCGTGGTGCGTTAACACGAACGCTTAATAACTACATGGAAAAGGAAGGACTTAATAAAAAAGCGAAAACCAATGCCAGTGGTGATGATGCACGTGAAGGTCTTACGGCGGTTATTTCTGTAAAAGTTCCTGATCCTAAATTCAGTTCACAAACCAAAGACAAGTTGGTTTCTTCAGAAGTACGTCCTGCGGTTGAATCTGCGATGAATGAGAAGTTAGCGGATTTCTTATTAGAGAACCCTGCAGAAAGTAAAATTATTGCAGGAAAGATTATCGATGCAGCACGTGCACGTGAGGCTGCGCGAAAAGCGCGTGAGATGACACGTCGTAAAGGTGCTTTAGACTTAGCAGGTCTTCCGGGTAAATTGGCTGACTGTCAGGAAAAAGATCCTGCACTAAGTGAACTGTATATAGTGGAGGGTGACTCTGCGGGCGGTTCTGCAAAGCAGGGGCGTAACCGTAAAAACCAGGCAATTCTTCCGCTTAAGGGAAAAATCCTTAACGTTGAAAAAGCACGTTTTGATAAAATGCTTTCATCGCAAGAAGTTGCAACGCTTATTACAGCTCTAGGTTGTGGCATCGGGCGCGATGAGTATGACCCGGAAAAGCTTCGTTATCACAGCATTATTATCATGACCGATGCTGATGTTGATGGGTCTCATATTCGCACATTGTTACTAACGTTCTTTTATCGCCAAATGCCAGAAATCATTGAGCGCGGTTATGTTTACATTGCTCAGCCGCCTCTCTACAAAGTGAAAAAAGGTAAACAAGAGCAATACCTTAAAGATGATGACGCATTAACTAATTACCTAACGTCTATTGCCATTGATGGTTCGTCGCTGCATACAAGCAGTGAAGACCCAGGTATTAGCGGCGTCGGACTAGAAAATTTAGTTAAGCAATATCAATCGGTAGAAAAAATGATAGCGCGTATGAAGCGTATAATGCCGGCATCGATTCTTTATAGAATGCTCTATACACCTACGCTAAATCTTGCTGATTTAAAAGACGAAGCTGTATTAGAGAATGTTGCTAAACACTTCGTAGAGCAGCTCACAGAGCGAGAGAATGACGGTGCCACATACCGTTTTGAAATTCGTCACGACGCGGAACTAAGTGAGTACTTCATTACGATCATCATGCGCATGCACGGTATTGATTATGAGTACATCATTAACCATGAGTTCATCGAGTCGTCAGAATATCAGCGCTTGAAAGAGCTTAACTTAGCGATCAATGATATGATGAGCGAAGATGCTTACATCCAACGTGGTGAGCGTAAGCAACCTGTAGAATCATTCAAAGCTGCGCTTGAATGGCTAATGGGCGAAGCAAAACGCGGTCAATATATTCAGCGATATAAAGGGCTAGGTGAGATGAACCCTGAGCAGCTTTGGGAAACTACCATGGACCCTGAAAGTCGTCGTATGCTTCAAGTAACCATTGAAGATGCCATCGGCTGTGACCAACTTTTCACTACATTGATGGGTGACCAAGTTGAGCCTCGTCGAGAGTTTATTGAAGCTAACGCGCTAAAAGTAGAAAACCTAGACGTATAGTTATAGTCCTTGTTGAACTACTTTTACTAAATTGAAAAACGACCTTCGGGTCGTTTTTTTATGTCGATTAGAATTTACATCAATGTGGGCAAAGGGGAGTTTGGATTAACAGCCAGTCCATTAAACAGAATCAAAGTGCCGTTAGATTTTCAATACGCTATGCCTATATACAAAGAGCATGCAGCACTTACTTTATGATGTATTTCATAGCGTATTTTTATTCGCATAGAAACGAGAGGGTTACCTTGTCTAAAGTTTTTTTACGTTCAACGCAACTTCACCAGCACTTGCTGGGCTAACGGTAAAACGATAAATTCCAGTAGAAGAAGGGGTAAACTGTAGGTTCTCAGAACTTTGCTCACACACTAAATAAGCGGTTGTTCCCAGCATGACGGGTTGACCTTTATATTTACCTCCACAGCTCTGTGAAGGTGTCCAGTTGGCATCAGAAAGCCTAAAGTCATAAGGCTGTCCGTCTGCGATAAGTTCAACGTCAACAACCCAACCGGTGCTGGTCGCTTTAAATTGATAACTAGGATCTGCTTCCCACCAGTTAAAAACACCCCGTAAAAACATATTCTCAAACTGTATACGTGGTGTGTCCGGCAATATCTCTGGTATGGAAAAACTACCGCTACTAGAGCACGCTGACAGCGTTACACAAAGAGTAAGAATACTAATTAACTTTTTCACAACTACTCCACGGGTAAAAAAAAGCCCAACGTCTTCGTTGGGCTTCTTGTTTTAGTAGCGTAAATAGCCACTACAAAATGTTAGCCTAAGACTTCGCAAGAATTGAGATATCTGCGGTTGTTAGGAAAAGTTGCCTTAAAAGTGACAATAACGCAAGTCTGTTTTGTTTAACGGCTTCGTTATCTGCCATTACCATAACGTTATCGAAAAAGTTATCTATAACACTTCGAAGCGTTGATAATGTAGTTAGAATGCGTTGATAGTCTTGTGTGGCAAGTGCATCGGTAACTTGCGACTGAGCAGATTCCAATGACGCGTTAAGCGCTTTTTCCGCATCTTCACTTAAAAGCGTGGTATCGATATTAACTTCACTTGTAACTTCAATGTTTTGCTTTGCAAGAATATTAGCAACGCGTTTATTGGCAGCTGCTAGTGCTTCAGACTCATCAAGCGCCTTAAACGCAGAAACAGCGTTTACTCGGGCCAAATAATCTGATGGCTTAGTTGGACGACGTGCCGCCACTGCCTGGATAACATCAATCGCTACGTCCTGATCTTGCAATAACGCTGTAAACCTACCAAGTACAAAGTCTACAACCTGTTGCTGTACATCTTGATTAGTAAGTTTACTACCATAGACGTCTACTGCTTTCGAAACGAGTACATCTAAATCTAACGGTAACGACAGTTCAGTTATGATACGTAGAACACCGATGGCTGCTCGGCGCAGTGCGAAGGGGTCTTTGTCGCCTTTTGGCAATTGCCCGATACCAAATATGCCTACAAGGGTGTCTAACTTGTCTGCTAGCGCTACAGCCGCGCTAACACCGGTACTTGGCAGTGAGTCACCGGCGAATCGTGGCATATACTGCTCGTAAAGTGCTTCCGCTACAGCAGCATCTTCACCATCATTAAGCGCATAATATTTGCCCATCACGCCTTGTACGTCTGGAAATTCCATAACCATATTTGACATAAGGTCTGTTTTTGCAAGCAAACCAGCACGTGAAGCTTGCGCTTCATCTGCATTAATTTGTGCTGCTATAAACCCAGCAAGTGAAGAAATGCGCTCAGACTTTTCTTTAAGGGTACCAAGTTGCTTCTGGAACAACACAGAGCTTAGGCTTTCAAGGCGGCTTTCAAGTGTAGCCTTCTTATCACTGTTGAAGAAGAATTCTGCGTCGGCAAGGCGAGGGCGAATTACTTTTTCATTTCCTGAGATTACTTGAATCGGGTCTTGGCTTTCAATGTTGCTTATAAACAAGAAGGTGTTTGACAAGTTACCCTCAGCATCAAGCAGGGGAACATACTTCTGATCGTCCTTCATGGTATAAATCAATGCTTCTTTGGGAACATTCAAAAACGTTTCATCAAAGCCCGCTTTTAATACCACTGGCCATTCAACCAAAGATGCAATTTCTTCAAGCAAGTCTTCGTCAAAATCTGGGGTTAGCGTTAGTTCGGTGGCAGCATCATTTAAAAGTTGACGTACCTTCTCTTTACGCGCCGTAAAATCTGCAAGTACATATTGCTTTTCAAGTGCAGCAGCGTAGTTATCTGCATGATCAAGTTCGAAGCGGGCTTCACCGTGGAAGCGGTGGCCTTGTACAGTTCTGTTGCTTGAAAGCCCAAGGACAGAAACGTCAATGATATCACTTCCATATAGCACGCATAATGTGTGTACTGGGCGAATAAACTGGGTATTGTAATTGCCCCAACGCATAGGTTTTGGAATAGGCAGCTTACTGACGGCTTGATTTATAAGCCCTTCAAGTAATGCGGTTACCGATTGACCTGAAACGTGAGCTTTATGTAGAAGCCATTCACCTTTGTCAGTCACAAGACGCTGAGCGTCTTCTACGGTTATGCCGTTTCCTCGAGCCCAGCCTTGCGCAGCTTTGGTAGAGTTTCCGTCTGCATCAAACGCTGCGGATACCGCTGGACCGCGTTTTTCTACAATTTTGTCAGCTTGACCATGTGCTAAGCCAATAACGTAAACAGCAAGGCGACGAGGCGCTGCAAACCACTTCACCGATTCAAAGGCTAAGTCCGCTTGCGTCAATGCTGCTTCAAACTGCGTGGCAAATGCTTCACCCAGTGACTTAAGCGCTTTCGGCGGAAGCTCTTCTGTACCTAATTCAATTAAACAATTTTCTGTACGCACGCTTATGCCTCCTTGTTACATAGTGGGAAGCCTAGTGCTTCACGTGCCTGGTAATAACTTTCTGCGCATGCTTTTGCTAACGTGCGAACACGAAGGATGTAGCGTTGACGCTCTGTTACTGAAATGGCATGACGAGCATCTAACAAGTTAAATGCATGAGATGCTTTCATTACTTGCTCGTAGGCAGGCAATGGTAAGTTATTTTCAATAAGCTTCTGGCTTTCTGCTTCGCACTCGTCGAACGTTCTGAAAAGCGCATCTACGTTAGCGTGTTCAAAATTGTAAGTAGATTGCTCAACTTCGTTTTGATGGAATACGTCACGATAGGTGACTTTGCCCATTGGACCATCTGTCCATACAAGGTCGTAAATACTATCTACGCCCTGTACATACATCGCTAAACGCTCGAGACCATAGGTGATTTCACCTGTAACAGGCTTACACTCTATACCGCCAACTTGCTGGAAGTAGGTGAATTGAGTTACTTCCATTCCATTAAGCCATACTTCCCAACCAAGACCCCATGCACCAAGTGTCGGAGATTCCCAGTTATCCTCTACAAAGCGAATGTCGTGAACCAGCGGATCAAAGCCTAGCTCTTTCAATGAGCCCAAATACAGCTCCTGAATATTGTCAGGAGAAGGCTTCAACATTACTTGGAATTGATAGTAGTGTTGCAAGCGATTTGGGTTTTCACCGTAACGACCATCAGTAGGTCGACGGCACGGTTGAACATAGGCGCTACTCATTGGCTCTGGACCCAAAGAACGTAGGAACGTCATTGGGTGGAATGTACCTGCACCCACTTCCATATCCAGAGGCTGAATGATAACGCAGCCCTGACGCGCCCAGTAATCTTGAAGCGCAAGGATCAACCCTTGAAAGGTCTTAATATCGTATTTCTGCATACATCCGCTGCTTATTAGTTATCTGACTAAAATAAAGGTGGGATAGTATACAATTTGTAAGGCATAGTATGTAGGTGTAAAGCGTGAAAAAACGTTATGAATACCCCTAAATAGAACAAGGAATTGCTAATTCATGGTGCCAGATCAACTAAACCGCTGTGGCTGGGTGGGAAGCGACGCTATTTACCAAGCCTATCACGACAATGAGTGGGGTATGCCTGAGACTGATAGCCAGGCGCTATTTGCCAAACTGTGTCTAGATGGGCAGCAGGCAGGCTTATCGTGGATAACAATTCTAAAAAAACAACAAAACTACGAGCGTGCCTTCTACCAATTTGACCCTGAAAAAATTGCGCAAATGACTGAACAAGATGTCATGAGATTGATGCAAGATAAAGGTATTGTAAGAAACAAACTAAAAATTGAGTCGATTATTCGAAACGCAAAAGGCTATTTGGCAATTGAAAAAACACAGCCATTTAGTGATTTCATATGGCAGTTTACTGACGGTAAAACCATTATTAATCAATGGCGAGATTTCAGAGACGCGCCTACATCTACAGATGCGTCTAAGGCAATGTCCAAAGCGCTAAAAAAGCAGGGTTTTAACTTTGTTGGAGAGACGATTTGCTATGCGTTTATGCAAGCAGTGGGAATGGTTAACGACCACGAAGTTGGGTGCCACTGTTATGAAAAAGCGTGTGAGGCAGCATTACGTTAAAAGGGAATGCTACCTCAGGTCTGTTTGTAGTTTCGATAACTAACGTCTATGTTACGCTAGCGCTTCACAATACGCTTGTAACTGTGGGAGTTCAGCAAGCACCTTCGACTCGTATTCAGATTCAATTTGCTCACGCGCCAGATCCTGTTTTCTGCGCTCAATCTTTGACAGTTTTTGCCGCGCTTCCAAAATAGCAAAACCACTGACTTCAGTGAAAAGCGCATGTATATGAGGATAATGCGCCTTAAAGTCTGGCGGTGACATTATAGGAAGCGCATTGAGTAAATTGACGATGCGAATAACACCTTCTGAAAGGTCACATTGCTGTTGTTCCATCGCTTTAGCAATTACCACTATGCTTTCAGTAATGTTATCTACACGCGACTTTCTTGTCGCTTCCTGTTTCACTTTCTGTTGTTTCAATAAGAACAACAATTTACCGGCGTAAAAGCCTAGGCCCAGAATAATGATAACTGCAATGCCTAAAAGTACTGCCCACAGCATGTTTTGTCCTGCGTTGTTTAATGCTTAAAGTCGTCGATATTAATAGCGTCTAAATCGTCAAATGGATCCATTTCATCCTCGTCATCATCTTCTTCTACAATGCCAAGAAGGTCGCAAAGGATGCGGTGGCGTGCCATTTTTTCATCAACATAAGCCTGTTGCTCGCGAGTAAGCGTTTTGTCATCATCCAGTTTGTCGAGCAAATCAGATAGACGTTGATCCGCTTCTAGCGCTGCTAGCTCTTGCGCCGGTGTCGCATACTTTTTCTTTTGTGCAGGAGTTGGCGTCACTGCTGCTTTTACTAGCTGGATAGGTTTCTTACTACCTAAACGTGGATCTTTTTTCTCGCCACTTTTCTTGCCAGTCGCTTTTGGCTGTTCAACATTGTGGCGGCTACCTGCAGGTTTCCCTTTGTGCTTTTTAGGGCGAGGGGAATCTGATTTGCGGTTTTCGCTGGATTTGAAGTCAGGGTCTTTACGAACGCCGATAAGACCGACCTTACGAGATTTTTTAGAACGTGCCATAGTTTCCAAATAACAAAGAGAATAAAAATACAGCGCTATTATAGCGCGAAATCGGTTGGGCGTATTGATCTTTGAATCAAGTTTAGAAAATGAAATCGCAACGAAACATTATTGTTTAAACATTAAGACCACATCATTTGCGGGAAAGGCAACTTCAAAACCATCTCGTCTCGCTAAATAGTGAAACGTTTTTTCACTAAAAAAACACACGTGCGTTGGATCATTTTTATAGTGCCACTGTGCAAACCGCGCTTTGTCGATAACGCGTTTTGTCATGATCGCGAGGACGCCATCGTTAGCAACCAGTTTGTTAAAAATTTCCCATTCTCGATGTGGTTGATGAAAGTGCTCTATAGCTTCTGTGCAGGTTACTATGTCGTACGTACGCTGTAATACGTCGGTATTGTTTGCAAAGAAGGGATCATAAGTTTCAGTAGCTACTCCTTCATTACAGAGCATTTGAGCAAGAACAGGAGCGGGACCACAACCGAAATCTAACGCAGTGAGGGGCTTCTTAGTATTACTATTTATAAAAGGTGTAAGTGGGGCTAAAACCTTTCCTAAGAACTTTCTATAACCTTCGTCCTCAAAACTGTTTTCGTGCAAGGCATATTCTTGTTTTTCGTCTTCCTCAGAAGGCAAAAATGATGGTTCGACAAATACTAAATCACAGGTTGTGCATTGCAAATAGTCGCGACGTTTATCGCTTGTGTAATCAATGACAGTAGATGATTGGCAGAGTGGACATGACATGGCAGTGAATAATACAGTGGATAAAATCGTTCAGAAGTACAAAAAGAAAAAGGTGATGGTTTTCACCATCACCTTACATTGTATGAGTGCCAGAT
>CAYVST010000093.1:0-13392 GCA_964454185.1 uncultured Alteromonas sp. | reverse complement strand
GAGTAACGATAATGGCTGTTGCGACAGATAAAAGAAGCGATGGAATTTGAGCAACAAGACCGTCACCAATGGTCAAGATAGTGTATATCTCAATAGCGTTTCCAAATGTAAGGTCATGTTGAATCATGCCAATGAACAAGCCACCGACAATATTGATTAGCATGATGAATAAGCCCGCTACCGCATCGCCTTTCACGAATTTTGACGCACCATCCATCGAACCGTAAAAGTCGGCTTCTGCGGTAATTTCTTCACGACGTTGACGAGCTTGATCTTGGTCGATATAACCGGCATTTAGGTCAGCATCAATCGCCATTTGCTTACCAGGCATAGCATCAAGCGTAAAGCGAGCGCTTACTTCTGATATACGACCGGCACCTGCGGTAACTACCTTGAAGTTAATGATGAGCAAGATGGCAAACACCACAATACCCACGGCATAGTTGCCGCCGATAACTACTGCGCCAAATGCTTCAATCACTTTACCCGCAGCGTCGCCGCCTTCATGCCCATAAAGCAGTACCACACGCGTGGATGCCACATTAAGCGCCAATCTCAGAACCGTTGCTATTAGTAGTACCAGGGGGAAGATACCAAAATCTACCGGCCGCTGTGTAAGTACCGCGACCAGTATAATGACGAGGGAAAGTGCAATGTTAAAACTGAAGAGAACGTCCAATAAGAACGGAGGCATCGGCAAAATAACCATGCCCATGATTGCCAGGAGTACGATTGGTGCTCCTAAACCACTGGTAAAGTTTTGCAGCTGATTTTTGTCGAAACGCTGAAGATAACCGGATAACTGCATCGCTTACTGTCTCACTATCAGAAAATTGACGCTTTTCACTATTCTGAAAGGGACACTTCAACTAACGTGCCAGCTTTTCCCCTATATAGTAAGTCTACAAAACTGTTTGTTTTATCAACTTTTCTTCATACTGCTTTATCGTTACTCCATATTCTTTTTTAAAACAACTACTTAAATAGCTATGAGAAGAAAACCCCACGGCCTCAGCAATTTCGGGAATTGTATAGTTCTGGCCCAACAAACTAATAACTTGCCGTAGTCTATATTTGCGGAGATACTCCGAAAAATTATGGTCCACTAGTGCAGATAATTTTCTATTGAGCTGCCGCTCTCCAATAAACATTAATTCAGCAGCGTCGTGCCTGTTAAATTCCTGGTCGTGGAAATTATCCGAAATAATTTTCTCAAACTTAAGCACAAACGCTTTATCTCGTTCCTTTACCTTTGGTTCTAGGCTCTTAAAAGGCGCTGCAGCACCAAGCTGTTTGCCAATTTTAGTCCGGATTATGTCTCTAATTGAAAGCAGGTTAATTATTCGTAATTTAAGTTCATTCAGCTCAAAGGGCTTTGCTATGTATTCATCTACGTTTTCTTTCCACCCTAGCATTCTGCTGTTTAAGTCCCCCTTTGCGGTCAGCATTATTATTGGGATATGGCAAGAACAGTCATTTTCTCGAATCATCTTCGTCACTTCAAAACCGTCCATAATGGGCATCATCAAATCACAGATTATTAGGTCAGGTATATGCTCTATCGCGGCCTCGAAGCCCTGTTCTCCATTCTTGGCCAACAAGCATTTATATTCTTTAGAAAGCGAATCGCGCAAGAACAAGCGCATGTCTTTGTTATCTTCGATTATCAAAATACTACGTTTGTTTAATAAACCTGTTTCTTTACCGCGCTCAAAGCTAAGAGCTCTCATGCTTTGTTGAGCTTTAGGCTCTCTTTCTGTAGCCTCTATGTCTCTATCATAAAAAGCGGTCTTATCAGAGAAAACGTAATTTCGATCGTCGTCTTCAGTGTCCAAACAAGACGACATCACAACGGGCAGAGTTACAATAAAAGTCGAACCTTTTCCCTTTTCACTTGAAACGTCTAATGTGCCCTTATTAGCTTCTACAAACTCTTTCACGAGCGCCAAACCCAGACCTGTGCCATTTTCGGCCATTTCTACAGAATCAGGGAGACGTTTGAAGCGTTCAAATATGCTCAATAAATGATGGCGTTCAATTCCAATACCATCGTCAGAGACCATAATCGTAAGAGTTTCACGTTCAACAAAGATTGATACTCGTATGTTGCCCTTGTCATGAGTGTATTTAATCGCATTGGACAGCAAATTGGACAAAATGAGTTCAAGAGAGCCTTCTTTAAGCGTTACAACACACTCATCAACTCTATCAATTGCAATTCTTATGTTTTTGGCCTTTGCCAACACATAAAAAGCTTCCAATATATCGTTCAGTACTTTGCTGACAACGTATTTTTGCATTGCCAAAACCTTTGGAGAATCTAGCTTTGCAAACATGAGCAACTGCTCAACCAATTTTAACAACTTCAAAGCATTTCGTTTTATCAGTGAAGCACTGTAGATGTGTTCGTCGTTTTTTAGGCTACCAATCATCTGATCAGCTGGACTCAAGATAAGCGTAAGAGGAGTGCGAAATTCATGCGACACATGGGCAAACATGTTCTGTTTGAAAAGTAACAGCTCATTGATTTTATGAGTCTTTGCTTCTAATTCATCTCTACTCAATTGCAACTCATTAGTACGCTCTTTTATAGCATTCTCAAGCTGTATCTCCCTTTTTCGATGATTTCGTTCTCGATTAAAATAGAACAGAGCCATTATTGTAAACAGGCTCAAAAAGTAAATTGAATACGCCTGCCAAGTTTGCCAAAAAGGTGGGATAACCCTTATATCAATTGACTTTTCACTGCTCCATTCGCTGTTTTTTGTGCGGCTGGATACCGTGAAAGTGTAGTCTCCTGCGGGCAGAGTTGTGTAAGTCGCCACTCTGTTAAATGAATCAGTATGAATCCAGCTTTTATCTAGACCTTGCATCCGATAACGATAGGCAGCTGAATAAGGTTTAGAAAAATCTAAAGCTGAGAATGTTATTGAGAAAAAATAGTCATCGTATGTTAATTCCAGCTGCTTTTGTCTATTTATTTCTCGGGAAAGAACTGTATTATCAGATACACCTACACTCTGGTTTAGAATTTTAAGATCTGTCAAAGCAGCTGAAGGTGATCGCTGATGTTCCACAAAATCATAAGGTGAGAATTTCGTTAGACCTGAATGAGTTCCAAAATAAACTTCACCAGTGTCGGTTGCAAACATAGCCCCTTGTTGAATAGAAGTATCATACAAGCCGTCTGCAGAATTAAACGCTTGAACTTGGCTGCCGTCTTGAGGGTATTTTAATAAGCTGGATACGCCACCAATCCATACGCTACCATCACTAGCACGAGTTATCCCTTTAATAATCTTTATATCTATCGCTTCATGATAAAAAAGAGCGCGATTGGCATGTTCGTATTCCCATAAACCTTCATTTTCTGTTCCAATCCACACTCTGGTCTCATGGTCTTTGAATATCGTGTTAATGTGTTGCGCTTTTGATTCTCTTAGTTTCGGCGTATCAACAACTTTTTTTTCTACCTTGTCGAATAAAGCAACGCCTCTATCGTTTGTTCCAACCAAAAGAAATCTATCGTCTATATGGACCATGCACACTACATTCATTTGAGTTAGGAAGTGCTGATGAGATTCGGTTGATTTGTTGAGGACTGTGAAGCCACCTTTGTCTCTTTCTTGTTTGGCTAAACCAACCCAGAGTTGGCCCGTTTCATCAACCGCTAAACTATAAACTGATTGACTAAGTAAACCACTCTCATTCGCGGATAGTTCGAAATCTCTCGTATCCCCCTGTATTAATTCGAACAGACCTCTCGATTTGCTCCCAAACCATATATTTCCGTTTGGCGTTTCGGCAAATGCCGAGACATCAACAACTTCTCTAATTTGAGTATTCCATTTTTTTGTAGTTGAGTTGTATTTCAGTACGCCTGAATTTGAACCAACCCATAAGTTTCGATTTGAATCTTCGAAAACTGAGGAAACAGAGAACTTACTATTAGTATTGTCGCTATATTGCTGGAAATTGCTTGCTCCGTTTGGTAGCAAGTAGACGCCATTTTCTGTTGCAAACCACAGAGTGCCAGACTGGTCTTCCATTATGGAATATACAATTTCCGCATCGAATTGGTTTGATAAATGGTTTCCTTTGTTGAAACGCACAAAACTTTCATTTTTTGCGTTGTATAAATTGAGTCCCCCGCCATAAGTTCCAACCCAAACATTGTCATTTGAGTCATTAAAGATCACGTTTATTTCGTTATGAGATAGTGAAGAAACTTGATTGTCGAGGTGTACATGATTACTAAATGTATTGCTAGCGGGGTTGTAAATACTTATACCACCGTCTGTCCCTATCCAGATGTTACCGCTTTTGTCTTCAGAAACTGTTCTAACAAAATTATTTACAATATGGTCCTTGTTCTCCCGTCTCTTCAGATGCGTTACCTTTTCGGTATTGGCATCGTATTTATAGACTCCCTCCCCTAATGTGGACAACCAATAATCCCCATTAGAATCTTCAAATATATCCCAAACGCCTGCCTGCTCGACTTTCATTGGGATCTCATTGGCGTGAGACACTCGATGATTTTTCCCCGATTGAGTATCGAATATGTTTAAACCATCTGAAGTTCCAGCCCACAAAAACGTTCCGCTATTATGAAAGGACCAAATATAGTTAGAATTCAGTGTTTGAGGGTCCGACTGTTTACTTTGATAATGGTATGTTCGATGAGTCGACAGTTCCAACTTACTGATTCCACCTCCATATGTCCCCAACCACAAATTCCCATTTCCATCTTCAGATAATACAACCACGGAATTATTCGGTATAAAACGAGACGGACTTTCAGTGTCAAAGCGTTTGACGTCATATCCATCGTACCTTAAAAGACCTTCTTCTGTGGCAATCCAAACAAATCCCATCGAATCTTGCAGTAAAGCATTTACCTGACCAAGGCGCTGTCCACGAATTTCATTTAAGTGAACAAATTTGGGGTCGACTTTGAGAATTTCAGAGCCAGTAACGTTAAGCGAAAACAAAATAGCTGAAAGAAAAATCAAAATAAGTGCTGCAATAGTCTTCAAAATACTCAACCAATAATCCCTTAGTAAATTTTTACAAGAGTAGAGTGTAAGAACACGCACTCAAAAAATGCATAAACGCTTGATTTTAATCAATTAAAAAACAATGTCTCAAATATTAAATGAATATGTCTCAAAAGTTAACCAATAATTTCCTCGTTCTACTCTAGTGTCTTTCAGGCCACTAACTATTAGTTTGAAAGTGGTGAATTGGGAGTTTTTAAAAACTCACTTACATATTAAAAATAAGGAAATAAGAAATGAAAAATACTAAGAGTAACGAAACTCGTGTATTTGCACGCAAAGTAGCGTCAAAACTAAATAAAGAAGAAATGAAGAAAGTGACGGGTGGTACCAACGGCATTTCTAAGCCTTGGATCCCAATTGAAGAAAGACCAACAGAGAACCATCACTAAAATTGTTTCTCTCAATTCAGTAAGGGCTAACGCCCTTGCTGTATCTTTCATAAAAAAAACAGGGCTAGAAGTTTTGAATATCGTTATTAAGTCATCGATAAATAACGCCTCAAGTATTGTTATCTGCAATGCGCTAAAGCAACGAGGGCATGAGGTTCATATCTCTTCTCTAGAAGGGTTTCCAGCGAAGTTACAAAGATCAATTCGAGTAGGGAAAAGTGAGACGGTAAAAACGCAAACCAAATTAGACAAAACGAGTTTATTTAAGCGTGGAAACGCTGATGTGGTTATCTGGCCAGAAAGAGAAAAAATAAGGATCGCCCAAAATGCTAGCGCACAAGATGAGGCGCATATACGGCTAGAATCTGAGCTGTTTTTAAGTTCCCTAAACTATTTTTTTGACGACGAAACGTTTTGGATCAACCCCCTTGCGTCATATGCTCGCGCCGGTTTAAAACCTGTACAACTATTGTTGGCGCAAGAGGCCGGTTTTCGTATTCCCGAGACTTTAGTAAGTAATAACGCTGACGACATTCTTCATTTTGTCAACAACCAAAAATCGGGAGCAATTGCCAAGTCATTTACAACTGCAAACTGGGTCGAGGCTGATGATACTTTCTATTTTCCTACCACCGTTGTAACTA
Organism: uncultured Alteromonas sp.; assembly: GCA_964454185.1. Lineage (GTDB taxonomy): Bacteria > Pseudomonadota > Gammaproteobacteria > Enterobacterales > Alteromonadaceae > Alteromonas. Next base: position 7,296 of record CAYVST010000093.1, on the reverse strand, counting down.
AAGACGATATTAGAGATTCAATAGAAGAAATTCAGCTGTGCCCAACAATTTACCAAGAGCGCATTCATCGAAACTATGAAGTTCGCGTAACAGTAATGGGAAGGACAACGATAGCAGTAAAAATTTTGACGCCACCCGAAGGAAAGGTTGATTCAAGAGAGCATACTCAAACAGGCGAGTTTGAGATCGAAGCTTTCGAGCTGCCTCTTTTAATAAAGGAACAATGCTTCAAAGTGATGGACGCATTGGGCCTTGTGTTTGGATGCTTTGATTTGATTGTTGATAAAAACGGAAACTATATCTTCTTGGAAGTTAACAATTCTGGACAATTTCTTTGGAAAGAAACTATGAATAAGAACTTTCCAATGCTTCATATATATACGCAATTTATCGAATCTCAAGATCCTCATTTCATTTGGAATGGCAACAGATAACACGCAATAAGCGGATTGATAACACAATTAAAACCCTTTAATGGGTATTAGTTATTATTTGATACTCTTTTATGAAACTTATTAAGCAGCTTGATCAAATGGATTGTGGGCCTACATGCCTGAAAATGATAGCTAGCCACTATGGACAAGACGTTTCCTTGGAGCAACTCAGGGAGCTTTGTGAAAAAGGTCAGCAAGGCGTTTCTTTATTTGGAATAAATGCAGCAGCAGAAAAGCTGGGATTTGACGCCTCGCCGATGCGACTGCAGCCGGAATTTTTTTTCTCTGACGCGACGTTACCTTGCATTGTTCATTGGTCGGGCAATCACTATGTCGTTGTCTACAAGATAAAACGTAACAAGGTATACATTGCAGACCCTGAAGTAGGAAAAACAACACTAAGTTACAAAGAATTTGAACAGTTTTGGATACAAGGTGACGGATATGGCATCGCCTTGATGCTTTCCCCCACTGAAGACTTCTATCAATTCGATGAACCAGAGCATCAATGTAACCGAGGAATCTCGAGACTTGTACAGTATGTGTGGAGATTTAAAAGGCTTCTAGGCCAGCTTGGTCTTGGCGCTCTTATCGGAATGCTACTCAATTTCGCCATGCCATTTTTGACTCAATCACTTGTAGACTATGGTATAGGTAACAGTGACATAAATTTTTTGTATGCAATCTTGATTGCACAAATCTTGCTTTTCATTAGTAAAACCTCCGTAGACTTTTTACGAAGTTGGATCTTGATACATGTCGGGGCAAGAATAAATGTGGCTATTATCTCTGACTTTTTAATGAAGTTAATGAGATTACCGATTTCATACTTTAACAGTCGTAATTTAGGTGATGTATTACAACGTGTATCGGATCACACGAAAATAGAGGAGTTTCTTACTTCCCACTCTCTGAACATCATATTTTCCACATTGAACATTTTTATGTTTAGCATTGTTCTTCTTAGCTATAGTTACGAGATCTTTTTTACTTTTCTTCTAGGAACACTCTTAGCGGTAGTTTGGGTTTCACTTTTTCTGAGCCGCCGAAGGGTATTGGATTACAAAAAATTTGCTCAGCTAAGTGAGAATCAAAACGCCATTGTACAACTCGTAAAGGGTATGCCGGAAATACGATTAAACCATGATGAGCGCCGTCAACAGCGTAAGTGGATAAAAATACAATCCAATCTATTTAAAGTTAGATTAAGTGCGCTCGCTCTAGAACAACAGCAACAAGCAGGGGCACTTTTTTTTAACGAAGGGAAAAACATCACAATCACATTTATTGCTGCGCTACAGGTAACAAGCGGTGAAATGAGCTTGGGAATGATGCTAGCGATTTCCTACATTATCGGTCAATTAAATGCGCCAATAGAACAACTCATTATCTTTATTAAACAAGCTCAAGATGCAAAAATCAGCATGGAAAGGCTCAGTGAAATACAGAGTATGAAAGATGAAAAAGACCTTAGCTATAACATATCTTTCAACGAAAAGATGTCATCAGATATTTTTATTCAGAACCTCTCATTTAAATATTCTAAGTATGATGAAAATATTTTATCTAAAGTAACCTTTACTATACCTCAAAATAAAACTACTGCTATTGTTGGCTCTAGTGGCAGTGGAAAAACTACGCTAATGAAAATTATGCTCAAATTCTTTTATTTGAATGAAGGGCAGATCTCTGTAAACGGCTACAATTTAAACAACATCTGCCCTGACTATTGGAGAAGCCAATGTGGAGTAGTTATGCAAGATGGTTTTATCTTTAGTGATTCGGTTGCCAACAACATAGCACTAGGGACAAAAAAAATAGACTTTGAAAAACTGTTTAGTGCCGCAAAGCTTGCAAACTTACACAATGAAATTGAAAAACTTCCTCAAGGATACTTCACTAAAATTGGTGCCGAGGGTTTAGGGCTAAGTGGAGGACAAAAACAGAGAGTTTTAATAGCACGAGCCATTTACAAAAACCCAGAAATTGTCTTCCTAGACGAAGCTACTTCAGCCTTAGACGCAAAAAATGAGCTAGTAATTCAGCGAAATTTAAAACGAGCTTTCCATGCAAAGACTGTCGTTGTCGTTGCTCATAGACTTAGCACCGTCAAACATGCAGACAATATAATAGTGCTAGATAAAGGCAATATTGTCGAGCAAGGCAATCATGATGAACTTGTCAAAAATAGGGGTTTTTACTTCGAATTAATTAAGAATCAGCTGGAGTTGGGAAACTAGAATGGAGAGTCATCAGCAATTAGAGTTTAAAGAAAGCGATGAGTTTATTGGCAGAGAGCCATCATGGATAGTGAAAAGTGGAATTACACTTATTGGTACAACGCTTACTGTTCTAATTTTTATAAGTTGGCTTATTAAGTATCCAAACACATTAACAGCAGAAGTTGTAATAACATCGCCAATTCCACCCGTTGATGTGATATCCAGAATAAATGGAAAGGTAAGTGAACTCTATGTGGACAACAACGAAATAGTATCTAAAAACCAGATTTTGGCGATTTTAGAAAGTAACGCTTCATATGAAAGTATTCTACGGCTAGATAAATTCGCGCTCCAAGTCAAAGAGTATTTTAAGAGCAGTCAAAAAAGTGAATTGGAAATTAAGAACTTTAATATAGAAGAATTAGGTGAGCTACGCATTTTTTTTGACAAATTAGCTAACAGCTTAACTGAATTGCAACTTGCTCAGGATTCAAAATCAATCGAGAACTATACGGAAAGAACGAATCATCTTAAGGAGCTAAATCGAGAGCTGCTGTTGAAGCTCGAACAAAAGTATAAAACATGGATTGATAAACGTGATTTAGAAAAGAGTAAATTAAACAAAAAATTAGAGCTTCTTGAAAGAGGTATTATTACTGAAACTGAATTACAACCATTTCAAAACAGCTTTTTCAATTCACAGCTTATTGCAAATAATATTGACACCGAAATAAAAATAAACGAATTAAAAATAGTCGAGTTAGATCAAAAACTACTAGAGTTTAGAACCCGACATGTCGAAGAGATAGAGCTAAAGCTAGCTAAGGCAAATCTAACGCTCAACGCGTTGTTAGATAAAGTTGATATCTGGAAGAGAAAATATCTTATCCGCGCTCCAATCGATGGAACCGTTTCCTTTAATGGAATTTGGAGCCAAGGTCAGGACCTAAAAATCGGAGATAACATACTAACAATTGTTAAAGAAAATCAATACCCTATTGGAAAAATACGGCTGAATGTAGCTGGTGCGGCGAAAATAAAAGTAAATCAAATGGTTAACATTGAGCTTTTTGACTACCCAAAGACAGAGTTTGGTTTAATAAAAGCAAAAGTCAAAGCAAAGTCTTCGGTCCCCAAAAAAAGTGGCTACTTAGTAGATATTGAGCTTCCTCTTTCGCTAGAAACAACACATAAGAGATTCATACCAATATCCCCAGAACTTCGTGGGAAAGCCTCTATTATTCTAGATGAAAAGAGGCTTCTGGAAAGATATCTAGAAAAGCTGTTGGTTTTGTTTAAAAACTAATATCTAACGGAAATATATTCATTAAATGAACATAGTTGTTCTTCTTGAATCACCTCAAAAACATGGCGATGTCTAATTACAGCGCATGTCTTAGTTAATCTTGTGAAGACCAGTGTAATAGGGTGTTGCTGCCACAGAGAAGTTAACAGTTCCCAAAATTTTTTACCCTCCATAACGGAGCACCTACCGTCTGTATTCTGGAGGTATGGGTAAATCTCGTTTGAGTGGTTTGGGCCGTTTCCCCTTGCCCGCGCGGTGTGCTTTTAACTGATAGACATGGGCCAGAACTTGGGCCACAGCCATAAATAGCGCGTTGGGAATTTCTTCATCAACTTCCGTTGAATAGAATATCGCTCTTGCCAGCATGGGAGAAGGAATAAGGGGAACATTGTTCGCTGTGGCAATTTTTCTAATATGCATGGCAAGTTCATCTGCACCTTTTGCCACAACAATGGGCGCTCGAGTCCCGCTTTCATCGTATTTAATAGCAACAGAAAAGTGAGTTGGGTTGGTTACTACCACATCGGCTTGCGGTACTTCTTGCATCATGCGTTTGGTAGCGGCTTGGTATTGTAAACGGCGAATCCGTCCTTTTACCATCGGGTCGCCTTCCGCGTTTTTACGCTCGTCTTTGACCTCTTGTTTGGTCATTTTCATTTCTTTATTGTGCTTATACATTTGGTATGGCACGTCAATAGCAGCGATGGGGATCATGCCGCACGCTAAAATAAGAAATGCCCACTTAAGCATATCGAGCGCATGGAAAATGTTACCTGGATACAACTCCATATCCAAATGGAGTGCCTCATCTTGAAAGTACAGTAACGCGCCTATTGCCATTGAGATAATCATGATGACTTTTGCGATAGACTTAAGCAGCTCGACTAACCCATTCATTCCAAACATGCGCTTGAAGCCTTGAATAGGGCTTAACTTAGACCCTTTGGGTTTTGCTCCTTCCCACGTAAAATTATAACCGCCAAGGGCTATCGAGCCGTAAATGCCGGCAATCATAGCAATAATCATGTACAGCAGCACCGGAGCACTGATTGTAGAAAAAGCTTCTCCCCACGCACCAAACATGTGTGTAAGGTCATAAGTTTCGTCACGCGAGAGGATAAACATACGCCGTGTTAGCTTAAACACCGACTCAGCAATCCAGCCCCCAAGAAAAAGAAACATAAAGGCACTAACAATAAGTACGAGGGTCGTAGATAACTCACGAGAACGTGCAACCTGCCCTTTTTTCCGGGCATCATCGAGTTTTTTCCCCGTGGGGTCTTCTGTTTTTTCGCTTGAATCTGCCATTTGTTTGCTCTTTTTGCCTTTGTTGCGAGAAGAGCAGAGCAACTTACAAGCACGCTGTAAACCCATCCTTGGGCGCTCTGCCACCGCATCCATGCGGTGGAAGGCTTGCAAGTCGCCCTGCTCCTCTCGCCTAGTTTTTCATTTAGCTTGCTCGCAAACCTGTCATTTTCCGCGAACAATTTCTACCGAGACTTGTCTTTTTTAAGGACAAATATTTAATAGCTCACACATAAACTGTTCAGCGCGAAACCATTGGGTTTCAAAGTGAGCGGTAAAGTTGTCCAACGTTATCCAGATAATGATTAACCCCATAACTTGGGCTATCGAAAAACCAATACTAAAAATATTCAACTGGGGCGCCGCTTTTGTCATTACCCCAAACGCCAGGTTCACAATGAGTAGCGACACAATAGGCGCAAGAGATAAGGTGATTGCCGAGACGAACATCCACCCTGCCCAATGTGCTATGTCACGAAACTGCTCTCCAGTCCACCATGCTTCACCGATAGGAAACGCCTCAAAGCTGATTACAATCATATGGATCATAGACAAATGACCGTCTAGCGCCCAAAAAAGCAAGGTGGCTAATATCAGATAGAACTGACCCACAGCCGGCACATTGATACCGTTTACGGGGTCAACAATTGAAGCAAAGCCCAAACCTGTTTGCATAGCAATAACTTGGCCAGCCAACACAAACGTGTTGAGCACCATCATCGAGATAAAGCCAATGGCAACACCAATGATAAGCTGCTGTATAACAACAAAAAAAGTTCCCACATCAACCAAGTTATCAATAGGTGAAGGCGGAACCACGGGCATAATAATAAGGGTTAGCATAATGCCCAACAATGCGCGTACCTGCGGTGGAATCGACCTTGCACTTAATCCAATCATGGCAATAAACAACCCACTTATGCGCATAAAAGGCAACAGCATGTCAGCTAAAAACTGGTTGATGACTGAAAGTTCAACTTCCACGAGAATGTCGCCTCACCCTACCACTTGCGGTATCAAATCGACCATGCGGAAGGTAAAGTCCATTAGTTGCTGAACCAGCCAGTTTCCGCCCCAACTCAGCGCAAGCAAGGTTACAAGTAGACGGGGTAAAAAGCTCATTGTCTGTTCGTTAATGCTGGTTGCAGCCTGAAATACCGCGACCACAAGGCCCACAATAAGGCTAGGTACAATGACCGCAGATACCAGCACAATGACCATGTACATGGCCTCGCGGAGTATTTCGACAAAGACTTCTGGTGACATAAGCCCTCCTAGACGCCCATACCAAAACTGGTTGCCAGGGTGCCGAAGATAAGATTCCAACCATCGACAAGTACAAACAACATCAACTTAAATGGCAGAGATACGATCATGGGTGACAACATCATCATACCCATTGCCATCAGGATTGAGGCCACCACTAAATCAATAATCAAAAACGGAATAAACAGCATAAACCCTATTTGAAATGCTGTTTTCAACTCGCTAGTTACGAAGGCGGGTATTAAAATCGTCAGCGGCACCTCTTCAGTATCTGCGTATTTTCCCTCATCGCCCGCAATTCGCACAAAAGTTTCTAAATCTTTAACCCGAGTCTGCGACAGCATGAAAGCTCTCATCGGCCCTTTTGCTTGTTCAAATGCCTCTTTACTGGTCATAGCTTCATTAAGATAAGGCTGTAGCGCCCTTTCATTTATTTCTTCAAAAACCGGCGCCATGATAAACATTGAAAGGAACAAGCTTACGCCAATGAGTATCTGGTTAGACGGAGACTGCTGCAAGCCTATGGCTTGGCGTAAGATAGAAAGTACAACGATAATACGGGTGAACGATGTCATCATCATGATAAACGCGGGTATTAGACTTAGCGCAGTCATAATGAACAGCGCTTGCAGTGTCATGCTGTAGTCTTGCGTACCGTCGTTATTGGTCGTGACCGTTACCGCAGAAATACCTTGTTGGGCAAATGCTGGCTCTGACATTGTGAACAACGCCAGCATTGCAAAAGTAAACAACGCAAACTTAC
>CAYVST010000092.1:0-13442 GCA_964454185.1 uncultured Alteromonas sp. | reverse complement strand
TTTGTATTCAAAGTTCTCGCGTTGGAAGCGACCTCTAGCGTTCTGATCTTCCATGTAGGCCATTAAAAAACGACCATAAGCGTCTTTTTGTTCTTCGTTTTCAAGCACTACCCAAAATTGAGTCCAAAGCTTTTCTGACGTCAATAAATCTTGGTAACCTCGCAGTGGCTCATGCTTCCAGCCATTCATGTTTCCCCATGTCCCTACTTCTTCCAGCGGGGCAATGGTAAATGGAATATAGATGGATTCCGATGAGTTAAACGCACCATTGTTTACATCATAATATTTCACATGGTGGTCCCAATCTTCGGTTACACCTACTATGCGATAGCTCTTATTATCTAAATAGAGTTCTTTGCCCACTGAATTTTCACCGTTAAAAAAGCGGTCATTTATTTCTTTGGTGATCACTGCCACATAAGGCTTGTTATCTTGTGCGTCACGAGACCACGCCTGGCCATAAATAAAAGGGCGTTCAAATATGTCGAAAAACTCTCTATTAACCAACCGCGCCGGCTCCATGCGAGGTTTTACATCTGGCGAGTTCAAGTGCACAGAAAAGCCACTGCGAAAGCTTGGACTGCTCAGCACGTCAATATCAGCATTGTATAAATTGGTTGCGTCTTGATAGCTAAGCTGGCGAGGCAGGTTATCTGAAGAGTTCCATTCGTTACCTTCATCCATCAGCTGTAACTGGGGATAATGTATTTTACTGCTTTTATGCGGAATGGGGTCCATAGACATCATGTGGTACACCGACAGACTTGTCATCGTAATACCAATACCAATAGCGATAGCAAACACCATTAAAAAGCTGATAACAGGTGTGTTCTTCACACTCCGCCAGCTTAAATCGATATAGTGAAGTAACATGTTACACCTCTGCCGTTGTACGCGATGCAATCGGACGCGTTAATTCACTATCAGACTTTCCCTGATACAAGGTGAAGTCGGCCAACTGCCCGTCAACCACTTGAATATTTCGTGGCGCCCTGCGCGCCAGTTCAGGGTCGTGTGTCACCATCACAATGGTAGCGCCATTTCGATTAATCTCTTCAAGCAGTTCCATCACCTGACGCGCCATCAGTGTATCGAGATTACCAGTAGGTTCATCGGCCAGCAGAAACCTTGGGTTACCTGCAAGCGCGCGCGCAATGGCCACACGTTGCTGCTGCCCGCCAGAAAGCTGCTGCGGTAAGTGTTTGGCACGACTGGCCAAACCCACTTGCTCTAAACACTCATCAATTCTGCGTTTTCTTTCTTTTGACGATACCCCTCGGTAACGCAAAGGCACTTCCACATTCTCAAAAATATTCAAATCTGGAATAAGGTTAAACCCTTGGAAAATAAAACCAATTTTTTGGTTTCGCAGGTCGGCTCGCTGATTATCTGAAAGCCCTCCCACGTCAATGCCGTCCAAGGTATATTGCCCTGAAGAGAAAGGTTCAAGAAGCCCTGCCATATTCAAAAATGTGGTTTTACCCGAACCTGATGGCCCGGTAACCGCAATAAATTCACCTTCGTTTACTTCTAGCGAAAAGTCTCGTAATGCATGAGTTTGAACACTGTCCGTTTGATACACTTTGCTAATATTCTGCATTTTCAACATCTTGTTATTCCTTGTCTTATCGTAGTAGCACCGAAGGCGCTTGTTTAAACTTGTCGTAATTGGAAGTAATGATTTGATCGCCTTCTTTAAGGCCTTGGATAATTTCAACTTCGCGCATACTGGTGGCACCAATTTGAATAGGCACCCGTTGAGCAAGGTCACCGCGGACAACATAAGCGGTATTTCCACCTGCTTGCAAAAAGCTACCTCGGTTCACTTTCAGAACGTTGGATTTGTTTTCAAGTAAAATACGTGCAGAGACCTGCTGATTTTGTCGAATAGACTGCACACTGTTTTCAGGAAAGCGTACACGTGCTGTTACCTGACGCTCCACAACTTCCGGCGAAATCGAAACCAGTTTTCCCAAAACGCTTTGCCCGCCCATCGTAAGCTCAACATCCATGCCAATACCCAGCTCACTCGCATAGCTTTCGGCTACGCTTAACTGCGCCTCGTAAGCCGTTAGGTCTACCAGTGTCATTAGCAGCTCATTTTTCGCCACCAATGCATTGGGCTGAATTAACACATTACCAACGATGCCCGATACACTCGCTTTTATGCGTAAGTTGGCAAGCTGTCGCTCTAACTCTTCAACTATCAGCGCTTGTCTTGCCACTTTCTCTTCGCTGGTTTTCAGTTCAAAAGCCAGCGTGTCTGATGCCAATTCAATCTCTCCCATCGCATGCTTGTGGGTAACTTTCGCTCTTGCTAGGTCATCTTGGGCTTTTTCGTAGTCGATCTGGCTTATAAGATGGTCTTCTATGGACATGGCTGCACGCTTGTCTTCTCGAATTGCCGCGTCTAGCTCTACCTTGGCTAGGTCAGCTTGCTTGTTTAACAACAGCGTTTGACGTCGCACATCAAGTTCTTGCCTCGCTAGATCGCTTTTCAAACTTGCCAAGACGAGTTGCTCTTGCTTAAGCGTACTTTGTAATTCTGGCGAATCGACAATCGCTATAGTGTCTCCTGCTTCTATAAAATCGCCCGGCATCACATTTAAAAGCACATACCCTTGTTCCGGGCTATAAACTTGCGGGGCATTGGCAGCAATAATTTTACCTGTGGTGATAATGTCTCGAACCAAATCTCCTTTTGATACCGTATGCACTTTCAGCGAGTCTTTTGCCATGGAAACATCCGCGGCAGGTGCTGACAGAGAAAGGTAGCCAAAAACACCTACGGCGATCACCGTTGCTGTCGAAAATAGCCACTTCTTTTTATTGATTTTCTTTTCCACAACCACGTCTTGATTGCTTGTATCTTGAATCATCACATTTCCCTATTGATTGTTGTTTCTAGGTTGGCAAGTACCACACCTATGGCAAAAATGAACAAAGGGAGGCTGATATAGTGAAACAACATCATCATTGTATTAACTCCTCTGTCTCTTAAGTCGTCCTCATGGACGCATACACCTTGATACCCTCTCTAATACCAATTACGTGCCAAGAATTAACATATTGTTATACAAAGAATTTTTAAGAATTGAGATGAACAAAGTGTCCGAAGCGGACACTTTGAACTGTCCGCACACACTGGCGGACGCATAAATGGACAGGGTAAATAGAGTCAGAGTGAAGGCGACAATTCGCCTTCTTTACGCCGTGGCGCGCTATTGGTGGCTCTCTAGGGCGCTTTGTTTTATCAATTCGCCATAAAACTGAATGGCGCTGAAATAATCCTTTATCGGAATTTGTTCGTTGACCCCGTGGAACTGTTTTAAGGTTTCAGGGTTAAGTTCAACCATCATAAACCGATAGATACTGTCAGAAAGTGCGGCGAAGTGTTTGGCATCAGTACCACCCTGAACAAGGTATGGTGCAACCAAGGTATCATTTTGCATTGTTCTAATGGTGCGCTCTATCAAACGATAGCCCATGCTATCCATGGTTGACACGTTGCTCGCTTCGTTAGCCATGTACAAATCAATGTCTACGCGAGGGTCGTTGATTGTGGTGGTAACATGTTCGAGTAAGTCAGCTATTGATGTCCCCGGCATGAGGCGATAGTTAATCACCCCTACAGCCTGCGTGGGTAAAATATTAGATTTCGAGCTTCCTTCAACCATAGTGGCTGCAGTTGTGGTGCGTATGCTTGCTGCTGAACTTGGCTTACTCAGCATAACGCCTTCAATTAACGGCGATAGTATCCACAGATTAGACATGGCGACACGCGTGGGAAAATCGGTGTGATACCCCATTTTATCGAATGTCTTTTTGATAAACTGAAAATCGGTTGGTAGCTGATTATTCTCTAGTTTCACAATAGCCTGACTAAGGACGCCAACGGCAGTATGCTCTGGAGGTTGTGATGAATGCCCGCCGTCATCACTTATTGTAAGGCGAACGTTGGCATACCCTTTTTCTGCAATACCAACCACTGCGACAGTGTTATCTGTGCCAACCATTAGGCCACGGGTTATTGCTCCACCTTCATCAAGGATAAATTCAAACTCAATATTTTGCTGTGCAAACCAATCTGCGACTTCAGCTGCACCTTGTTCCCCACCGATTTCTTCATCATGACCAAAAGAAAAGTAAATAGTACGCTGTGGCGTAAGCCCTTTGGCTAACAGATGCTCCATGGCTTCAAGTAACGCAAACACCGTTACTTTATCGTCTAATGCCCCTCTTCCCCATATTGCACCATCACTTACATCACCGCCAAAGGGGTCGTGAAGCCATTGAGCACGCGTAGCGGTATCTACGGGAACCACGTCCATATGCCCCATAAACAAAACGGGCTTTAACGAAGAGGAATTACCGGGGAGTTTGTACACTAACGAATAATCACCAATAACGGTCTTTTGCATGTATTGATGAACAAGGGGGTAAGAAGATTCTATGAAGCGGTGTAGCCCCAGAAATGCAGCTTCATCAAACTTATTGGACTCTTCATAGGAAATTGTGGGAAAACGAATCGCCGCTGAAAAACGCTCAATAACGGCTGACTTATCAAGGGCAAATGGCTCAAATTCTTGGTTTGGTTCCACTTGGTTGTCTTCAAATACTGTAAATGCACGAACCACCAACAGCACAACCAATACAGATATTGCTGCGATTAAAAGCAAAAACCCTTTTTTCATATTCACTCTCACATCGTTATAATTGTTATCGAGGTTTTACGGGTTAGCTAAACAGCTTCATAAACCAACCCTTTTGTAAGTCTTCTTCACACGTTTTAAGCTGGGTTGCGTAGCGCAGCGAGCGCGCTTTTACTTTCGACGCGACCTTTTTCAACCAAGGTTTTCGGTCATAGCTTCGACGTTTATATCCACCCCAGCCCTCGTGGTAGTTCAAGTATTGTGCATATGCATCCCACTTTGACACACCATTGATTTTTTGCGACTTAGATATAAACCATCCCATAAAATCGATAGCATCGTCAAAGTCATCCCTGTCAGCGCCACTGTTGCCTGTTTCTCTTACATAGTCAGCCCATGTGGGTGTCTTGGCTTGAGAATAACCGTAAGCAGAGCTTACTCGCCCCCATGGAATTAAACCGAAAAACACATAGTCTCGTGGCGGCAAGGCATCGTGTCGAAACGAACTTTCTTGATACATCATTGCCATTGGAACATGAATTGGCACGCCCCACTTATCGCGAGTATCTGCTGCCGCGTCATACCAATCATCTTTTTCGTAAAAGATTTCACACAAGTTGCTAATGTCTTTTGGCGGCGTTGTTGCACAACCCGCGATAAACAGCGGAAAAAGAACGATGAACGTCGATAAAAAAATAACCAGCTTTTTGAACTTTTGATTCATACGTTGTCTTAATTAATGTTCTAGCAATATGTGTGTTTCCCTGGAACCTTTCGATGCCTGACCTATGTCAGGCATTTTTTTTTGCTGGCGGTTCAGAAAAATAGTCGCGAATAAATGTGTCAAAGTCTTTAGTATCAGCAGCTTCCACGTCTTTTTGCGCTTCAAATGAAACGTGAGCTTGCTCATTAAACCCAGCGGCATCGGTATACTGATACTCAAACGCTTTCATTTCCCCTTGGTACGCTTTGGCAAGCTCCAAGCCGAATACGCCGTTATCTTGATCATTCTCAAGCAACGCATCAAGCAGTTTGCCCGATGGAGTGAGGCTGGGGTCTTTCACTTTACTACGCTCTGTACTGACCGCGTGCGTATAACGCTGAGTATCATTGGCAGAATCAAGTAGACCCGCTACCTGCTCAAAATAGCCAAATAGCTCTTCACTCCACTGTGTCAGTAAAACTGCTTCACCGTTATTGCTAAGCCTAAGTTCAGGATCACGCCCTTCCAACACAACGTTATTCATGTTTTCTTTTGCTTCTTGAAGTTGCGCTTCGTCTAACGCTTCACTCGGCATAAGTAAACACGCTAATAAAAATACATCGAGGAAGTCGAACTGGGTCTGCGAAATACCCAATGGAGAGAAGGGATTAACATCAAGCGCTCTGACTTCAATGTAATTTATACCGCGCCTTACCAAAGCATCTGTTGGTTTTTCCATGGAATGTGTAGGCTGCTTTGGCCTAATTGGCGAATACAGTTCGTTTTCAATCTGAATGATATTGCGGCTCAACTGCTGGTAATTCCCCTCTTCTCCAGCAGAAAATTTGCTAAAGCGATTAGACGGTGTTGTCATAGCACTGCGCAGCAAACGAACATAGTTATCGAGTTCGTTATAGCAAATTTTAAGTGATGATTGCTCCGAGCTGGTATAGCCCAAATCACTCATACGAAGCGACGTCGCATAAGGCATATACACCGTACCTTTACCCACTTTCTTAAAAGGAAGTGCATGCTCTTTACCTTTTAAGAACGAACCACATAGCGCAGGCGAGGCACCATATAAAAACGGAATCAACCAACAAAAACGGCGATAATTTCTGATTAAGCCTAAGTAGTCAGATGATGTTTGGTCTTGTGAGTGTGTATTTCCATTCAATTCAGCCCATAGCTTCCAGAAACTGTCTGGCAATGAGAAATTAAAATGGACACCTGCAATAGCCTGCATCATGCTGCCATAGCGATTCTTCAAACCAATGCGATACACGCGCTTCATCTTACCTACATTCGACTCTCCAAAGTACGCAATGGGTATATGCGTTTCATCATCAATAAAACACGGCATACTCAGCGGCCAAATGTATTCATCGCCAATATTGTCGATAACAAATTTATGGATATCTTTGAGCTGCGCTACGGTTTTTGCCGCACTGTTTTCTGGGGGAGTGATAAACTCAAGCAGCGACTCTGAAAAATCAGTCGTAATTGATTCGTGCGTAAGCGCGGAGCCTAATGGCTGGGGGTGAGGCGCTTGAGATAAAGTGCCATTAGGATTAATACGCAGCGCTTCGCGTTCAACGCCCCGTTTAATATCTTTTAGGGCAGTTAAAAACTCTGGAGACTTAAGTGCATTAATACGCGCATCGAAGCGGCTTGAGTTTGCAGTCAAAATGATGGTCCGTTATGTCATTGTTGCCCCTTTTAATGGGGGGCAACAGTGTAAATTCAACAAAAATCAATCTATCAGTTTAACGCTTCTCTAGCGTTATTCTCTACTGATAACTCGATAATTGGTATTGATAACGCGTTCAGCTGAGGCAAAATTTCCGCCTTATCGCCCACTACAATAATTTGCATCTTATCCAGATTCAAATATTGGTTAGCTAGCGCGTCAATAGTGGCTTTGTCAATGTCGTTAATAATAGCCAGTTGTTCAGTGCGATAGCCTTTGTCTAAGTCGTAACTTAAAAGCTGACGCAGAAAACGTGCTTTACTGGTTGGCGTTTCAAATTCAAGGGCGTCACTTAAGGTAAATGCGTTACGCATAAAGGCAATTTCTTCCTCTGTAACCCCCTCATCACGATAGCGTTTAATCTCTTCGAAAATCTCTTTGATACCTTCTGCGGTGTTCGCTTTATTAAGGTCAGTACTTACCTCAAACCAACCAATCGTTTTTCCACCCACGAAACCGCTGTTTGCACCATAGGTAAAGCCTTTTTCTTCGCGCAAATTCAGATTAATTCGGCTATTGAAGGCCCCTCCAAGCGGGAAGTTCATTAAGCGTGTTTTGAAATGTTCACCGGTAGCATCAAACGGTAGGCTTCTATCAATCACATACACCACCGACTGAACGGCTTCAGGACTATCAACTAAGTAGATTACATTACTGTCGTACACAGGGAAGTCTTGATAATCGCCAAATTCATATTCACTGCCCTGCCACTGCGCGATAAAGTCAATAGACTTGACCATTTGCGCTTTTGGCAGATTACCCACCACAACTACACTGGCTTTTGACGGTGAATAGTATTGCGCATAGAAGGCTTTTACATCGTCTAGCGTAATGTTTTGTATGGTTTCGAGCGTGCCTTCATCAGGTATGCTGACACGGTTATCCCCACCGAACAAAACAAGGTCTCGAGCACGACGAGCCAAGCTTGATGGCGTTTTAGCCTGCTGCTGTAACCCTTGAAGTACACGTTCTTTCATACGAACAAAGTCTTCTTCCTTAAACGCTGGGCTAAACATTTTTTCTTTTAATAAATTAAGCGTTGCATCCAAGTTTTTGGTAAGGGTTGATACGTAAATCTGAGAGTAGCGTCCTGCTGCACTAAACCCAATGCTGCTGCCTAATTTAGCGAGCTCACTAGCAAGTGCTTCATTGCTATAGTGTTGCGTGGTTTCATTCATCATCAATGCCGTGAGGTAAGCCACACCGGCTTTTGATTTTTCTTCTAGTAGCATGCCGCCATCCATGCTTAACGTCAGTGTCACCGTTGGTGTTTCATTGCTGGTCACGCCCAGTACTTTTATCCCGTTGTTCAGTGTTGCTTCCCAAAACTCGGGCACTTCGACAACTGGCGCTTTGCCCGCTTGTGGTATTACGCTGCGGTCAAAGTTTGACGGAGCACTGATGAACGCCACTTCAGAAACGTTGTCATTGGCTGCCTGATCAACCTGCGGAATGGTGCGTATCGGGCGTTCGAAATTTTGTTCTGCCGCGGCCAGTTGAGGTTGTCCTTTGGGTACTACGCTCAGAACTATTCGATTTGCCCCTTTTACGTATTTATTGTAGACGCGCATTACGTCCTCGCCGGTTACTGCGTTATAACGCGCAATATCATCGGCAATTAAATCGGGGGTTTGATGAAATGTTTCATTGGCTGCAAGTGCAGATACCTTACCCGCAACACTTTGAAGCCCAAAAACAGTTCTCGCTTCAATCTGTCCTTTCGTGCGTGCTAAGTCATCTGCGGTCACACCCCGAGTTTCGAACTCTTTAAGCGTGTCGTCTACTATCTTTTGTAGTGTTGTCAGTGAAGTCACTTTTGCAGGATTAGCCAGAGCAAGCAATTGAAACTCGCAAGATAACTCTCTGCACGGGTGCGACACAACAGCCTGTACCGCCATCCCTTCTTTTACCAAGTTTTTATAAAACAGTGATGTTTTGCCTCCTCCTAAAATATCGGCAAGTACATCCAAAGGCGCTTCATCTTCGTGCCTTGCATAAACAGACGGGTAAGTAATTTGAAGCAGAGGCAAGTGCACGTTATCTTCAAGTGTCATATACCGAGTTTCATCGAGAGAAATTAAAGACGGTGTAGGCTCGTCTACCGCAGGCCCCGTTGGAATTTCACCAAAATATTTTTCAATCCAGGCTTTTGTTTTAACAACATCAATGTCACCGCCTATAGTAAGAACCGCATTGTTAGGGCCGTACCAGCGTTTGAAGAACGCTTTTAAGTCATTAACATTTACACGGTCTAGGTCTTCTACATAGCCAATGGTTAACCAAGAGTAAGGATGCCCTTCAGGGTATAAGGCTTCTCCATTAAGTTCGAATCGTAGCCCATACGGCTGATTGTCAACACGCTGCGCGCGTTCGTTTTTTACCGTCTCCCTTTGGTTTTCGAATTTTTCTTGATCTACCGCTTCCAATAAGAAGCCCATTCTGTCTGACTCTAACCAAAGTACTTTTTCAAGCTGATTAGCAGGCACGGTCTGGAAATAGTTAGTTCGGTCTGTGTTAGTGGTACCGTTAAGATTTCCACCAGACTCAGTAATCACTTTAAAGTGTTGTTCGTCAGCGACGTGCTTTGAACCTTGAAACATCATGTGTTCGAAAAAATGTGCAAATCCTGACTTTCCAATTTCTTCACGCGCTGAGCCAACGTGGTAAGTCACATCAACATGCACCAGTGGATCAGAATGATCCTCGTGCAGAATAACGATAAGCCCGTTAGCTAATGTATATTTCTCATAATCAATAGAAACCGTATTGGTCGACAAATCTTGCTCGATTTGCGCGCGCTGACACGCTGATACAATAAATACGCCTAACGCCAATGCGAGGGTGCGAAGAGTCAGTTTTCCTGACATGTTTTTTCCTTTTTATTTACAACACGTGGTTAAAGGGAAGCCCTTTTGCCTGATCTTCGGAAGATTACCAGACTTTTTGACGCTTTACTTGCTTGTACTTTGCTATGCTTGTATTAATTTCCAGATTTCTGAAATACACTTAGCATTATAGTATTTGTCAATTATCAACGTGACGCATTGAGCAATGCGTTTAATAACGCAAACATAGTCATCGCGACGAATACTCGGTTCTTAGAGACATAGCTTCATATGAAGCACATTGCAGTTAGAAGGATAGTGGCATGGAACAGTCAACGACAGTAATAGATATTGATTTTGGAATGTCTCAACTTAGCGGTAACGAGAAACTGTTGTTTACCTTATTAGGGAAATTTACAGAGGAATATCGTTCTACCGACACGGAGTTACGTGCGCTAGTAGAAAAGGGCGATTTTGACGAGGCATACTCTCTTGTACATACCCTAAAGGGTGTCACAGGAAATTTAGGCCTTTTCGCGCTGCATAACGCAAGTAAGCCCGTTGAAAGCTGTGTAAGAAACGAAAAACGTTTACCCGATGATTATGCGACGTTTGCCAACTGTTTGACGGAAACCGTAAAGGCGGTTGATGCGTTAACTCAAGCGCCATCTGATGACAGTGCACAA
Organism: uncultured Alteromonas sp.; assembly: GCA_964454185.1. Lineage (GTDB taxonomy): Bacteria > Pseudomonadota > Gammaproteobacteria > Enterobacterales > Alteromonadaceae > Alteromonas. The sequence continues at coordinate 2,826 of CAYVST010000092.1, read as the reverse complement.
CAAGGCGGTGGCAGCGATAGCGCGGCAGCGCAACAGGCCAAAAAGCAATTACTCGCGGCGCTAAAAGCCAGTGAATTTATTTCTCAAGAAAGGCTTGATACATGGTTGGAAACCATTGGTTTCAGTAGCGATAAGCACGCTGCTATTGTAGATGCTGTCGATGAACTCGACTATGAAGAGGCCATTGCACAACTGGAAAATGATTAGGTTTATCCGTTGTTTGAGATACCTATTGTTTATGAAGACAATAACTTAATTATTGTCAACAAACCCTCGGGCGTAGCCATGCATGACTACGCCAATGTAGGTTTGTCAGAAATTAGCGACTCGCACTCCCCTTCTACTACAACGAATATTGGCATTGTTTCAATGTTGAAAGCACAGCTAGGCGTTACTCAGCTGCACCTTTGTCATCGTCTAGACACGGGTACATCGGGGTGCCTATGCTTAGCTAAAAATGAAACGACAGCAGCCCAAATTGGGGAGCTCTTTGCTACTCGCCTCGTCACTAAATACTACCTCGCCCTCAGTACGCATAAGCCTAAAAAGAAACAGGGAGCCATAATAGGCGACATGAAGAACCGTCGCGGGGGGCAGCGCATTCTGCTTAAAAGCACCGAAAACCCGGCCATTACTCAGTTTTTCAGTCAGTCAGCACAACCTGGCACCCGTGGTTTTGTTGTAAAACCATATTCCGGCAAGACACACCAAATCCGCGTGGCGCTAAAAAGTATTGGCGCACCTATTCTGGGCGATACCTTGTATGGCGGCGCGCCGTCGGACAGGCTTCATCTTCATGCATGGCACCTAACGCTCCCTCTATCAGAGGGCACAGTGTCAGCAACCGCAAAATTAAACAGCGGCAACGCATTCATGTCAGATGATGTTCAAAAATGGTTTTCCTCTTTACCCTCGCCCGATACTTACCCGTGGCCGGTTTTACCTGCGCATTATTCACAACGCAGTTCAGTCTCTCGCGTTGGTAACACTACGCACGACCAAGAAGGATAACCAGAGGCGATGGCAGGGCAACTCCATATTGTTGGTGGTGGCGCAGTTGGCAGTTTAGTTGCAGCTGGTGCCCATAGGCACGGCGTGCCTTACATGCGTTATCCACGTCATGCTCACCAAGCTCCAAAGACAGCACAATGGCTAGATGGAGAAACTTTTCTTCTCGATAATCCCAAAGATAAAAAGCACACGTTAAGTGAACACGACGTGTTGCTCTTCCCGTTGAAAGTATATCAACTCGACGCTGCGCTAAACGCTTGGCGCCCTTTTCTTGAGGCAAAGCCAACTGTTATTTTGATGCACAATGGCATGGGAGGATTCGAGCTAGCGCGTCGTATTTTGTCTGACAATTATCCCATTTTACTGTCAACAACAAGCCACGGTGCGCTAAAACGTGTGAACTCCTCGAATGAAACTTGTGTTGTTTATACTGGAAAGGGGAATACGCATATTGGCGTTTCTCCTGGTTTATCAACAGACATGGCTCCTTCGTTGTCACTTAAAGACGTTAAGTTAAGTAACGCGGTTGCGCTACTCAATAAAGCGCTGCCTGAAGTCATCGAAGTTCAAGACATCATGCATGCACTTTGGCGCAAGCTCGCTATAAACGCGGTTATTAATCCACTCACAGCGCTCAATAATATTACCAATAAAGGCGTTGCAGAGGACCGATTCAGTTATTTGCGTCATGCTATTTGTGAAGAGTTTACCCAAGTAGCAAACGCTTACGCGCATAAGTTTTCAGTACAAGACGTACTTGCCAGCGTGATAAAGGTTGCAAAAGCAACGGGTAACAATTATTCCAGCATGCATCAAGATGTTGCACACAACAGACAAACAGAAGTTGCGGCCATTAATGGTTACATTGTAGATATGGCGAAAAAAAAGGGCATTAACGTTCCCGTCAATGCCCTCTTAGTAGAAAAGATAAACGCGCTTTAAACTACGCGGTTATCATTATTTTATTCCTCAGCATCTTGTGCGTCTTTAGACACCTGAGGCTTCATATGAGGGAACAAAATGACATCCTTAATTGTTGAGCTGTCAGTAAATAGCATAGCTAAACGATCAATTCCGATACCCTCACCTGCCGTTGGAGGCAAGCCGTACTCAAGCGCGCGAATATAGTCGTCGTCAAAGTGCATGGCTTCATCATCGCCTGCATCTTTTTCTTGTACCTGTTTAGCAAAACGTTCTGCTTGGTCTTCAGGGTCGTTAAGCTCGCTAAAGCCGTTAGCCAACTCGCGACCACCAACGAAAAATTCGAAGCGGTCAGTTATGAATGGGTTATTGTCATTGCGGCGTGCAAGTGGCGATACTTCCCACGGATATTCAGTAATAAACGTAGGTTGAATGAGCTTTTCTTCCGCCGTCGCTTCAAAAATTTCACACAGGTATTTACCCGCGCCCCAAATGCCGTCAACTTCTGGCTCTTTAATATGAAGTTGTTTTGCCATCGCCTTCAGCGCATCAAGATTCGCTTCAGGGTCGCGAATTGCCGCTTCATCAGCCTCAGGCCAGTATTTAAGAATGGCTTCGCCCATGCTTAGGCGGTCAAACGGCTTACCAAAGTCGTATTCAACTTCACTAGTCACGTTGCCTTCAGCATCTTTTGTGGTATTCGTGATAATAGTTGTACCAAGAATATCTTCCGCTAACGTACGAAGCATATCTTCAGTTAGGTTCATCAAGTCGTTGTAGTCTGCATAGGCTTGATAGAACTCAAGCATAGTAAACTCTGGGTTGTGACGAGTTGATAAACCTTCGTTACGGAAGTTACGGTTAATCTCGAACACGCGCTCAAAACCACCCACT
>CAYVST010000091.1:0-13758 GCA_964454185.1 uncultured Alteromonas sp. | reverse complement strand
GAAAGCAAATCACAGCCCCCACCATAGCAAAGTCACTGAATATTTATCGATTTTTCGCTGATGTTTATCATTGACGATTAAAATACATCCGTCTTTGTTGGTTTAATGAACAAATGTCATTATCGCAACGGGCAATATGGTTCATCTCGCGCTAGCAAACATGCACAGTGAACGAAACGTAAAACGCGCGTTGCGGTAAAAATGTACGGTAAAAGCACATAGACTGGTAATATCTTGAAAGCTTTGCTGGACGTGACATATTTCAGTGTGATAATAAATGAGCATCTGGTACAATCAGTTGCAGAATAACAATAACGTGTAGGCGATTAGTTATGATTTATAAGGCTCAGAGTCCAGCTGGATTCGCCGAAGAATACATTGTTGAATCAATTTGGAGTGGACGCTTCCCACCAGGCACTATTTTGCCTGCAGAACGCGAGCTTTCTGAGCTGATCGGTGTGACAAGAACTACACTGAGAGAAGTGCTTCAACGTTTAGCGCGCGATGGTTGGTTAACTATCCAACACGGCAAGCCGACCAAAGTGAATAACTTTTGGGAAACATGCGGTCTAAATATTCTTGAAACACTAGCGCGTCTTGATCAAGAGGGTATACCTGAGCTGGTTGATAACCTCTTAGCGGCAAGAACTAATTTGAGTGCGGTGTTTATTCGAGGCGCAATAAGAAACAATCCGCAGGAATCAGCCGCTATTATTGCGCGTTATAAAGATGTTGAACAAGAAGGCTTGGCGTTCGCTCAATTCGATTATCAAATGTCACACGATTTAGCGCTAGCGTCTAATAACAACGTGTTTGTTTTGATGATGAATGGCTTTAGAGGGCTCTACTCGCGTATTGGTGGATACTTCTTCGACCATCAGCAGGCGAGAGATGTGGCGAATCAATATTATGCCGACCTTCTTGATGTAGCGGAAAAAGGCGAGTACGACCGAGTTCCGCTTGTGGTTAGAAAATACGGTATCGAGAGTGGCAAAGTGTGGCAAGAAATTCGCCACGATATGCCAAAAGACCTCGTCGACTAAGGCGGGTGTTGGGTACGGGTAATCGACGACAACGTTAGTTGATTTGTTAGTCCCCAGTAAAATACTTCATGAACATAAAAAAGCGCCTATGGCGCTTTTTTTGTGCGCGTCGTTTGCGTGTTGTGTTTTAAATTGCTTTTGTAAGCGGTTGAAGGCAGCGGTATCTTCTTTTTTTAACCCGCCTCATATCTTGTAACACTTTTTAGTCACGCTAGTTTGTTGTCAGGGTGGTTCAGCCTAGACCAGATGATGTAATTAGATATACTCAGTGTGTTGGTAAAAATAAAACCTTAAATCGGGAATAACAATGAAATACATATGGATTGCATTAGCTGCAGGGGGCCTGTTGTCAGGCTGTACTGCAGATAAAGAGGTAGCGAGTACCACAATGGAAAAACCTGAAAGCGTTGCATCGGCAGTGATGCTCAAAACACAGACGCCGGCACCGGTAGCCAAAAAGGTGCCTCACGAAATGACTGCGCATGGCGTTACGCGAACGGATAATTATTACTGGATGCGTGATGATTCTCGTACCGATGAGGAAATTCTCGCGCACCTAGAAAAAGAAAACGCCTATGTAGAGAACGTGCTTTCTCCTCTAACGGACACAAGAACAAAACTCTATGATGAGCTGATTTCTCGTATCGAAAAAGATGATTCAACCGTGCCTGCGTTTTCAAATGGATACTGGTACTACACTAGCTTTTCTGGTGAAAATGAATATCCAATTTATTTAAGAAAGCAAGAGCTCGACGGTGAACCGGAAGTCTTACTTGATGCTAATGTAATGTCTGAAGGACATGAGTACTTTAGTATCGGTGATTATGAAGTGAGCAGTAATAACGAACTCATTGCTTATTCTGTTGATACACTTAGCCGCAGAATTTACACCATTAGCGTTAAAAACTTGAGCAGTGGCGAAATGTTACCTGACGTACTCGAAGGTACATCAGGTCAAGTAGTGTGGGCTAACGACAATCAGCATCTATTTTATGTAAAAAAAGACCCGCAAACCTTGTTAGGGTATCAAGTGCTTCGACATAAGCTTGGCACACAGCAAAGCGAAGATGTCTTAATGTATGAAGAGACAGACCCTACTTTTTATACCTTCATTGGTAAGAGTAAAGATGACGAAGATATTTATATCTACCACAGTCATACAGACAAGTCGGGCTTAACATTAATTGATGCCAACAATCCAACGGCTGAAACTAATGTATTTCTTCCTATTAAAGATGGCCAAGAGTACAGCGTTGCAAAGTTAGGAGATATGTATTTTGTATTAACTAACATTGATGCCAAGAACTTTAAGATCATGAAAGCGCCTGCGAATGCGACTGACGACGTGTCTAAGTGGGAAGAGATGGTTGCCCATCGACCCGATGTGTTCATTCAAAGTATCGAAGTGATGAATAATCATTTAGTGGTCAAAGAAAAAGAAAATGGCATGTTGCGCCTGGTTGTCCATAATCTGAGCACGGGCGAACAGAAAGTGTTACCAACGCAAGACCCTATTTACGGTGCTTATTTTACAGGTAACACACAATTAGATACTAACAAGCTTCGTTTGTATTACAGTTCACTGACTACTCCTGCTTCGATTATTGATATCAACCTTGACACATTTGAAACAGAAGTGATGAAGCAAACCAAGGTATCTGACACATTCTCATCGGATACTTATGCTTCAGAGCGTGTAATGATTGAAGCACGAGATGGTACGGAAGTTCCTGTTTCTCTAGTTTATCGTAAAGATAAATTCAAAAAAGATGGTACAAATCCTCTCTATCAGTACGCTTATGGGTCTTACGGCGCCACAATAGAGCCTACATTCAGAAGTAGCTGGGTCTCGCTATTAGACCGTGGCTTTGTTGTGGCTATTGCTCATATTCGTGGTGGTCAAATGTTGGGCCGCGATTGGTATGAAGACGGTAAAATGCATCAGAAAGTAAATACCTTCTATGATTTTATTGATGTAACGAAAGGGCTTGTTGATAAACAATATGCAGATGAGTCTCGCGTGTTTGCCATGGGTGGCAGCGCAGGCGGCTTGCTTATGGGAGCAATTGTTAATATGGCTCCTGAGCTCTATAAAGGTGTAAGTGCACATGTTCCTTTTGTTGACGTTGTGACCACCATGAGTGATGCGTCTATTCCGTTAACAACGGGTGAATATACCGAGTGGGGCAATCCAGCTAACAAAGACGAGTTCGAGACCATGCTTGCGTACTCGCCTTATGATCAAGTTGAAGCAAAAGCGTATCCTCACATGCTTGTTACTACCGGCCTTCATGACTCGCAGGTTCAGTATTTTGAACCCATGAAGTGGGTCGCAAAACTGCGAGAAATGAAGACTGATGACAACCTTCTGCTTTTCAAAACTGATATGGAAGCTGGGCACGGTGGTGCATCGGGGCGTTTCAAACGGTTTGAATCGACTGCGCTTGAGTATGCTTTTGTATTGCATTTAGCGGGTGTTTCACTTTAAGCACTCGAAGCAATCAATACTAAACCATTGAAAATGTCATGAGCAGGTTGGCTCATTAGGTAAAAAGCCCGAATGTTAATTCGGGCTTTTTTGTATTTTTTGAGTTTTTAGTATGCGCTTTCTAATTGTTGCACGTAAATTGTACTCATGGTGTTAATAATACACTTTCATTTAGCATTCATAGGAGCTGAAAATGACTACTACAGATACAATTAAAGGCAAAATCAACGAAGCTGAAGAAATGGCTCGTAAAATTTGGTTGGCAGGTCTTGGCGCTTATGGAAAAAGCGTAGAAGAAGCGCAGGGTCGTTACGAAAAGCTTAGCGAGGAAGCGAGCAAAATGTTCGACGAGCTAGTAAGCAAAGGTGAGACTTTAGAAGACGACGCGCGCAGCAAGTTTAAATCGACAACTAATGATGTAGAAAACCGCGTTGCGGACGTTCGTAAAAAGCTAGGTCTAGATTCAGAGCCAGCTGATCAGCGTATCGAAGAGCTCTCTGCAAAAATTGATGCACTGACAGAAGCTGTGGCTAAACTGGCTGCTAGCAAGTAAGTTGTAACTACATAAGTTACACACTGCGACACGTCACATCACAATGTGGCGTGTCCAGTAAAGGGCTTAGACATAGTGATTAAACAGGCTGTCTGTTGCTTCATTCTAGGTCACTTCCTAAATCTCCTTACAAGTAGGCACTATGAGTAACAAAAATTCGTCTAACAGTGCAGAGTCTGTTGAAAGCGCGACAGATGTTACGTTAGCAAGCGTAAATGGCTCTACATCTTCTCTTTTAAAATCGTCTCCTTTGTTTGGTTGGCTTTTTGCTGGTTCTGACTTGTTGTCAGCGAAACTAGACCAGGCCGCTGGCGTTGTCAGTAAAAAAATAGACGATACCCATGAAACAATCATGTCTATGCAAGCCAAGGGAGCTGAGGTGGAAAGTGAGCTCAAGCGCACGCTAAATCCCTTTTCATTAATAGACAGTGCACAAAAATTGGTTACTGATAACCCATTGTTTAATGTGCTTGCAGGTGGACAAAAAAAGCAACACAAAGCGCAGCAGTTAGCAGCACTCAATGCAAAAGTGGATCTGCTAGTTGAGCAAGTTGCTTTGCTAGCGGCAAAAGAAGCCGCTGCTAAGATTGCTAAAGCGTCTGAGAGTAGCACAACTACGGCCCCGAAACGCACTGCTTCTTCAAAAAAGCAGACTGTGGCAGCGAGTACTGCAAGCGACGACAACACGGCTTCGCCAAAGAAACCGGCAGCCACAAGACGCACTGCCACTAAATCGACGACAAATAAAGCCACACAAAGCAAAACCGCGTCGTCTGCTGGCGCAAAAACAACGGCTAAACGAAAAGCGCCAACGACAACGGCAAAATCATCTACAGCCAAACGCACGACAACAAGGGCAACGAAAGCCGACGATTCCGTGCCTGCGACCGGGTCAAAGGATGAGGGTAAAGACGCGTCTTAACCGTCTGTGAATTGTTGTGAAAAAAGCAAACCTCGGTTTGCTTTTTTATTTGTTCTTCGCCCAAATATTCTGGTGATTCTTAAAGCTGAAGAAGTCGAATGGTTCCCAATAGCTAGGTACGAGGTCATCCAGTGCATCAGGCGTGAAGTCACTTGAAAGTCCACTCATAATCTCCATCAGTCTTTCCTTTCCAATACGCATTAACTTTTTTCGATTGGCAGGGAAATACAGATTTCGACTTTTTGGCACGACCTCAGTACTGCCGCTAGATATGTAAGTTAAGTTGCGAGTAACAACCTTACATATAGGTTCAGCAGGCTTTGCCGGGTTAAGTCCCGTGACAATTGCACATTCGTACTGGTCTTTTTCTTGATCGTTTTCATTGGTCGGAATAAACGTAATACCGAAACCTTGAGGAAAGTAGCCAACAATATCAAGGAAGTCCTGTGCAAGTTGTGTATTTAAGCTACCCTTCTTGGCCAGTTGCTCAATAAGCATGTAACCCTTAGGTAAACTCAACCTGGTGTAATCCATTTTCGTAGAAAATACGATAGAGGCATAGATTTGTGGTATTTTGATGACTTCACCAAGCCCTGTTTTTGATACGAAGGCATCTTTAACAAGCTGCAGTATGAACGAATTTGCTTCTTGATGTGTTTGAACAAATTTGTCTCTTTCTAAACGGTCATTACCAACATATTTAGGCACGCCTAATCCATCTGAAAGGTATTTCAAAGTGAAGTGGAAATTTAGTTTTAGCAGGTCTTTACGTTGAGACTCATCAAGAAGCCTAAACTCATCCTTATCGCCATTTTCACCTTTCAATATGGTAATAGCAGCTGGACACTGTAGACCGATATCTTGCAAAAGGGATGCTGTGACAAGAGGAATACCTAACTCAGTTTTCCATTTTTCTCGCCAGTACTTGTCATTACTAAAGCGGGCAGATGCCTCGCGATACTTGGACAGATACTTGTGTGCTATCGTGTCGTGCTCAAGCAGTTTGTCAACTAACCTTAGTGTTAGCACTGCTTTGTATAACGGTTTGTATCTTTGATGAATTCGAGGTGACCTGCTACCAGAGCCTGGCGTGAGCAGCATTAACGTACCTAACAGCTTGGCGCTGAGGTGTTGCGTCTCTTGCCAGTTTTCGCCTTCACAAAGCGCAAATAGTTTTTCACTGACCTCGCGAAGGCGTTTTAAACGAGCTAGACGCTCTTCTTCGAGCTTTTCAGTGTTATTTTTAATTTGTGCCGATAGCTGTTCAGCCAAAACTTCCTTAGCTTTTAGGCCTTTAACTTTTTCTAATTCAGCTTTTAAGTCTTCGGTGTGATTTTCTAGCGAAGGTGTAAGCGAAAAATAGTGGCTAGCGTCCTCAAATAGCGAACCATAGCCTACCTCATGAGGGTAGACCATATTAATGAGTTGCTTAACCTGTTGCGTGTAAATATTGTCGGGGTTTGTGCTCTTTGCGCTCACCGTCGTCCTTACTAATCCATCTGCACACTGCCGTGGTTACATACGGCAGTGGGAGGCAGAGCGTTTACTTTTTGGATTACCTGACTAGATGCCCCAATTCCACCGCCTCGCGTTTCTTTAATTGAGCTAAATGATACCTTAAATTTTCACTAATTTTGGTATTTCTTTTAATAACGTGAAGCTGTGGCCATGTAGCTTTCTCACCACTGGTGATCAGCTGTTGAATACTGTTTAGCGTCGGGTTAGAGAGCACCTGCGAGAGATTTCTAATTTGACGTTTGGGCAAGATATTAATGTTGCCAACATACTGCTGATCAATAATAGACCGTACTTTGTGAATAGCGAGTTTTGCGCTCTTATTTCCAATTAATCGCTCCACAAAGTCAATCGCAAAGATGCTGTTTGACTTTGCGAGTTGACCGATATGACGAGCAGACATGTCCCATAAAGAATTGGGGTCAATGCGATTGGCAGAAATAAAGGGAACCGCAAGCGGGTTCGTTTGGCTCACAATACTGTGGTTTACGCCATACAGTCTCGCTAAGCGATCAAACGGTAAATCAGCCATTAGAGAGCCGTCGGCAAAGCGTCTATTTGGAATGTATGGCACTATTTCGCCACTGAGTGTTTTGGCGCGTAATTGTACAGGACTGAATATTATAGGCACTGCACAAGAAGCGCGAACTGCTTGAGTAATAATGGCGTTTGGTGATGTTTTCGCATTTAGCAGCCTAGAGTGTTGGTGCAAGTCAGCTGGAGAAACGGTGATGGTGATGTGACGCCCCGTTTTTTTGAACGCTTCTTCAAACGTAGTGAGATCAAACAACTCGATGAGCGCATTCTCTAGCACTGAACTGTCAAATAAACTCTTTTGTCCAAGCCCTGCAAAACTTCGCCAGTGCTTAAACGTTTCGTAAATAAACTCTGCACTGAGTGACTCTAGCAGTTCGTCATGGTCGCGGGTTCCGAGCATGGCTGCGATGATAGAGCCTGCGCTTGCACCGGATACTACCGTTGGAAGAAGGTTTTTCTCGTTTAACGATTTGACTACGCCTGCGTGAAAAAAGCCCAGTCCAGCACCACCGGATAGCATAAGGCAGCTGCGACCAAAAGCATGAGCGGTTTCTTCGAAAAATGACAGCTTCTCATAGAAATCAACATCGTGCTCATCTGCATGATAAATCTGCTCAAGTGCGGTGATAACTTCGTCGATAAACTGTTCTATGAGGTACTTTGTGCCTATCTTACACTTACTTGATAGAACGGGGTTGGCAATGTTGCCTAGGTTGCCATGCAGGCCTTCGTGAAGAATCGACATCAATGCATGGATGTCACCTTTACCTCTTGCCAACTGAAGTCGCTGTACACGTTTTCTGATGAGCTTATAGTCGTAATCATCGCTTGCATCCTTGGCTTTCCACTCTTCAGCACCCGAAAGTGCATCATGCGCCAAGCACGCTGCTTCATATTCTTCACAACTCGTCGCATGTTCAATGTCATGTTCAAGTTTTTTTAGACGCAAATCGAATACTGCCATGGCAACTACCTATTCAAAAATAAAGACAAGTAACGCGAAGCCACGCTACTGCCGAGTTTTACATCCATGTTGACACCTTAAGTGTAAGGTGGATTTTTAGAATCGACTACCTAGAAATACGTAATTAGTCGGGTTAACGCTCACACTTACATGTTTACACTTTTTAGCGACTCATTCGCTTGTTTTCAATCAACAATTAGCACTAAATGCAACTTTTACATTGACCAAATCCTATGCACTCAGTAGCCTGAGAAAGAAAATAATAAATCGGACCACTAGCTCGCAGTATGGAATGGAATTTTGAAACGCTAACTCTGCTCTCTATCCCGCTGATAAGCGCCATTGTTGGCTGGCTGACAAACTATCTCGCAGTAAAAATGATGTTTTACCCTATCGAATTTGTCGGCGTAAAACCCATTTTTGGCTGGCAGGGCTTGATCCCGGCCAAACGTCGTCAAATGGCAGAGATTGAAGTTGAATTGGTGTTGGGTAAGCTGCTAAGCGTTGAAGAACTAGCTCAGCGTCTAGACCCTAACGAGCTAACCAAAGCGATGGAACGCAGACTAAGCCAAGTTATTCGAAAAGTCGTTAATAATGTGATGGCTGAGTCCGCCCCACAGCTCTGGGCAGCGTTGCCGGTTCAGGGAAAAAATCTTGTATACCAGCGAATTGAGAACGACATACCTAATGTGGTTCACAAGATGGTGGACGACTTTCAGCACAATGTGTCTGAAATTTTGGATATTAAAGAGCTTGTTGTTGAACAGCTAGTTAACTCACCAGAGCTGATCAATGAAATCTTTTTGACAGCGGGCAGTAAAGAGTTTCCCTTTATTGTTCGTTCTGGCTTCTATTTTGGTTTTCTATTTGGACTTCCCACCATGTTGCTTTGGTATTTCTATCAAGCGTGGTGGATTCTGCCACTGGGGGGGTTACTTGTTGGGTATGCGACTAATTGGATAGCCATCAAAATTATCTTTGAGCCGAAGCGTCCTCGTAAACTTGGGCCGCTTACGATTCAGGGAATGTTCTTAAAGCGCCAAAAAGAAGTGTCAGAGGTCTATTCTTCTATTATCGAAGAAAAACTGATAACGCCAAAAAACATCACTAATATTATTCTACATGGTTCGGGTTCTGCACAGCTGCTAGAACTTATCGAGCTTCACGTGAACGATGCTATAGAGCGTTACGTTGCCATCGCGCAGCCGTACTTCGCCCTTGGAGTGGGGTCGGAAAATTACCACAAAATGAAAGCGTTGGCGGTTCGGCAAATATTTGATAATTCAGATAAATATCTGATGTATGCGTTTGATTATGCCAACGGTGCTTTGCACGTGGGGCAAGACTTGAGTGAGCGCATGCAGGCACTTTCGGCAGAAGAATTTGAGGGCGTACTACGGCCAGCATATCAACAAGACGAATGGAAGCTGATTGTTACTGGGGCAATACTCGGTATGGTAGCGGGCTTTGCACAACTTTACTTTGTTTTTAATTAGCTAGTTTTGCTCTAATTTCAAAGAATTCGAATGAACATTGGTACCCATGTGGTGTGAGTTAGCGGTACTGCCGTATGGGACACACAATCGATAACAAATTATCTCTGATGAGGTATGACAGGTGTTGAAATTGTACTTATGAAAACCGCGCAAAGGATTTTATTGACGGCACTGACCCTGTTTAACGAGCATGGTGAGAATACCGTAACCAGCGTCGATATTGCCGTTGAGCTGGACATAAGTCCGGGCAACTTATATTACCACTTTAAGGGCAAGGATAGCCTAGTGACGGCACTGATGAAAATGCACGAACAGCAAATGCAGAAGCTGCTTGTGAAAGACAAGCTCGATACCTTGCATGCTGAAGATATTATGTATTACCTGTATTTGCTGGTGGATAGTATTTATGTGTTTCGGTTTTTCTATCGTAGCCCGGCAGATCTGGTTGAAAAATACCCATCCATTGTTCGTGCACGCAAGAACATTTTGTCGAGTTTACGCAGTCAACTAACCTACCTTTTTGACTCTTTGCTTCAGCGCGAGGTGCTGCTTGCCAATAAAGCTGATAGTGCATTACTTGTCGATTTAGTGTCGCTTATCATTACTCAATCATGTCAATTTGATGAACTGAATAGTCATATGGATGACACCTTGCAGAAATACCATTCTCTTTCATTAATGATGGTTGCAATTCTGCCAAGGCTTGCGCTGAGTGACAGCGAGAAACAGAATTTAGAACGAATACTTAATTCGCATGAATTTGTAAAAGATTTCAAAACCCAGTCGCCCCTCGACTTTGCTTAAAGGAATAATGATGGCAAAAACGCTCAGTTTCTTAGATAAGTCTTTTTGGATAACCGAGTCTGATGAGAATCCAAAACACGTTGCATGTTTGCAGCTACTTGCCATGCCTAAAGGGGCTAAAAGCACTGAATACGTACCTGAACTCTTTCAGGAGATTCGCGGGTTTGCCCGAGCGACATCGCCGTTCAATTGTGCCATCAAAACCGTACTTGGGTACCCGGTTGGCTTTTCGCCAGTAAAAAAGCTCAACATGGATTACCATGTGCAAATTCACAAAGTGGCTGATGTGACTAACCGCGAAGCACTGGATGCTTTTGTCGCACGTTTGCACGCCTCACGTCTTGACCCTGACAAACCGCTCTGGCAATACCACTTTATCTTCGATGAAAACAGCGACACATTTGCCATTTATGCGCGGGTTCATCACATGTATGGCGATGGTGCGACCTTAGTACGATGGTTTCAATCAGGCTATGTGTCACATTCACACGACACCAAGTTTACGCCTGTATGGGCCGTTAAACGCCTAAGGCATAAAAAGCGTGACCCAATCAGTTTTTATAAACGTTTGGTGGGCGTGGGGTATGCGCTAAAAACCGTGCTTGATTTGTGTATTATCTTTTTGCGCATATTCATGAAACTTCTTAGAGTTAACCCTCACTATATGCCAATTCCCTTTACCGGCACGAAAACGGTGCTTACAGGGCAAGTTAGAGCGGGCAGGGCAGTCGCCACTATGGACTTAGACTTTACACGCGTAAAACAGTTAGCCCGTCGTACGCGCTCGACTGCCAACGAAGTGCTGCTTTGCGCGTTTGATATTGGGGTGCACAAGTTATTACAAGACCATGGGCAGGTGTTCAAAAAAGCCCTTTTTACCAATATGCCTATTAATTTGAGAAAACCTGGCGAGAAAACCACTGGCAATAAAATTGCCATTGTGCCAGTCCAGTTAGCCCATGGCGAAACTGACCCCTATCTGCGTTTACGACAAATTGTGGTAAATCACCGTATAGTAAAGCACGCAGCGCAACACGCAAGGCCTGCTGCGTTTAGTGGCTATACTATCGCCATTCAGTCATTGGCCCTTGTATTTGAGTGGCTTAGGCTTTCAAGTGTGGTTAAGCCCATCGCCAATATTCTCATCTCTAATGTACCAGGGCCTAAAGACATTCGTTACTTAAAAGATGCAGAATTACTTGCGTGTTATCCCATATCAACGATGACGCCCGGAGGCGGTGTTAACATTACCCTTATGACCTATGCAGGCACGGCCAATGTCGGTTTGGTGTGTTGTAATAAGAACATTGAGTCTTTGCAGCCTCTTGCAAAATACGTTAGTGAAGCGTTCGATATGCTTGAAGCCAGCGTTGATGATCCTCGATTGAATATAGAGGACATTGGTGAGCAAGTAGAGGTGATGCCGGTGTCTATTGTGAGTGATCATTAAGATAGAAACGAAGCATGTTATCCTCGACGCGCACGTTTTTACCCATGCGAGCAAACAAGACTTCTCGCCATTGGGTATCACGCATGCGGTGGCTTAAATCGTCTTGAGTGAGCTGGCGGGTAACGGCGTTGTCGATTTGCGGCTTGTGGTAATCAAGAATAGCTTGTTTTGACCCGGAAAGATAAAGCTTTAAATATTCTGAGGCCTTATCTGATGTACCTGCTGTAAAGAGCGAAAGGGCAGAGCGTAACGGTTTACCTAACAGCGAATTTATGCCTTTTGGAAAGAACTTAGATAACAGAAATTGCGTATCACGAATAAACGCATAGTCGTCGTTAATTAACGTGAGCGTGTCCGTGGTTAAATTGGTGAGGTACAGGGTTTCAGCATTGGGGTCGTAGTGCGGAGTGGCGCTCAAAGCAAAGACGATGTGTGCGCGATAAATTGTGCTTGCAGCCACTTCAATTTGTACAGCTGCAAGGCATTGTAACCCAACGCGATTGGCGGTGTTATCCAGAGTCACTTTGCCTTCAAGTACGTTTACCGTGCCTACGCCAACCGGAATATCGAAAGTAAATTGGTACGGGAAGGCATCTTCTATCAGTGTTTGAAGTTCTGCTTGTGTAAAGTCGTCGTGATTGAGTTTGCCAAATTTTACCAACCACGTGGCGATAAAGAGTGTTATGCGGTCTTTAAGCGTTAATTGCGTCGTTATCATAGTTGTTTTAACCGCTACCTTGCTTATTACGCTGTCTATGCAGCCAGTGTACTGTTTCAAAGCACATTATTTTTTCAGTTCAATTTTTTTGAACATATAGCGTTTAAATTACCAAAATTATTAGATTTTTTAAAACTTACAATATAAAACTTTTCTCGTTGTAGTGTTATTTGATAATCTGGTCATACCACAACATTTTATTAACAAGTTGATGCCCTAAGTATATCACTTCTATTTAGTGGCAAGGAGTAAGCGTAATGAGTGAAGTACTAAGTAAATACGATTACATTATCGTAGGCGGCGGCTCAGCTGGCGCGGTACTTGCCACGCGATTATCTGAAAACCCAGCATTAGATATTCTGCTTCTTGAAGCTGGCTCAAAAGACACCAACCCGTTTATTCATATTCCCTTTGGCCTATCGTTGTTAAGCCGCTTTGAAGGTATTGGTTGGGGTTATCACACCGCACCACAAAAAGAGATGTATGACCGCGAGTTGTTCTGGCCTCGTGGAAAAACCCTTGGCGGAAGCAGTTCCGTAAACGCTATGTGCTACATACGCGGTCAAAAAGAAGACTACGACCGGTGGGCAAATGAAGAAGGGGCAACAGGATGGTCATTCGATGAAGTCTTGCCTTACTTTAAGCGTGCTGAAAATTTTGAAGAAGGCGCGGATGAATATCACGGTACAGGTGGCCCGTTAAATGTCAGCAAATTACGCCATACCAGTGTGCTGTCAGATGCCTTTGTGAATTCAGCGTCGTTTGCAGGGTACCGGCAACTTGACGATTTTAATAGAGATGACCGGGAAGGACTGGGCTATTACCACGTAACTCAGGTTAACGGTCAGCGTTGTTCAACTGCAAAAGGGTATTTGACCCAAGCTAAACATCGCAACAACTTGACAGTACTTACCAAGGTAGCCGCTGAAAAAGTTCTGCTGAAAGAGGGTAGGGCAATTGGTGTTCAGGTAAGAGAAAAAGGCGCTGTTAATCGCTATTTTGCCAAAAGCGAAGTGATATTGTGCGGAGGCGCGATTAATTCACCGCAACTTTTAATGCTATCTGGCATTGGACCTCGTGCCGAATTAGAAGAAAAAGGTATCTTTGTACAACAAGACTTGCCAGGCGTAGGTCAAAACTTACAAGACCATTTAGACGCCATTGTTCAATGCACCTGCAAAGCCCGCGAGGGGTATGCAGTCGCAGCGGGTGTACTACCGTCTTATGTTAAGGCAACGGCTGACTATGCCTTTAAGCGCAAGGGTATA
>CAYVST010000090.1:0-14287 GCA_964454185.1 uncultured Alteromonas sp. | reverse complement strand
GCATTCAACCGGACTCTGCCAACTCTCCTGAAGTGCTGCGTATCTTAATGATATTTTTATGACTGTAAAGCGAAAAATGAAAAAAGTTGTTTAAGTGCCGAGAATTCAAACAAATACACCAAAAGTTACACAATTGAGCTGCTTTTATCGTCACCTGACACCAATTTCATATGAAACTACTTGAAAATGGGAACTAAAAGCCATACAACATACACTAATAAATTGTGAACCATTTCGGTCATATTAGTCCTATTGGAGGAAACAATGGATCAACGTTCGATGTATTCTAGTGCATCTCAACCATCGGTATTGCAAACGAACAAGGTTCTGCGCAATACCTATATGCTGCTTGCGATGACACTAGCGTTTAGTGCAGTTTGTGCTGGTATAGCAATGGCAGTAGGTATTTCTCCTATGATGTCACTTGGGATGACCATTGGCGCATTCATTACACTTTTTGTAGTACAGAAAAAGGCTGACTCTGCATCTGGTATTTACTGGGTATTTGCATTCACTGGTTTAATGGGTGCATCACTGGGCTACACATTACAGTTTTATCTTGCTGTTGGTGGCCCAGGTCTGATTATGGAAGCACTAGGTGCAACAGCGCTTGTGTTCTTCGCGTTATCAGGCTACGCACTAACCACTAAGAAAGACTTCTCATTTATGGGTGGGTTCTTGGTTGTTGGACTGGTTGTTGTATTGGTAGCAGCAATTGCAAATATCTTCTTTGCAGTGCCGGCAGTAAGCCTAGCCATTAGCGCAGCCATTGTGTTCATTATGTCTGGTTTCATTCTTTACGATACAAGCCGCATTATTAACGGTGGCGAAACTAACTATATTCGCGCAACAGTTGCGCTATACTTGAACATTTACAACTTGTTCACGTCAATCCTTCACCTTCTAGGTGCGTTTGGCGGCGACGATTAATTGCTTGTTTAAGGTTTAAGAATAAACACCCCTTAATCGGGGTGTTTTTGTTTGTATGACAGAATATTCAGTACTTATTACCACATCACCCTTTCATGGCGATACTGCCATACGGGCGCTTGCATTCATAAAGGCGGCTATTGCCAACGGCGATAGCATTAACAACGTATTCTTTTATGGCGATGGCGTGTATCACACCAACAGCCTTATGCTGCACACTGGTGACTCTCATTTCGCCTATGGCGATTGGGAAAACCTTGCCAATACGCATAGTATTCAACTGTTGGTGTGCATAACCGCTGCAGTTAAACGCGGAATAGTCAGTCAGCAAGAAGCAGATGCAAACGGCATTAACTTTTCTAATTTAAATGCGCCTTTTCAACAGGCGGGTTTGGGAGAGTTTTTCACTGCGCTCCATGAATGTGAAAAATTGGTGCAGTTCTAATGGCAACGCTATTAATACGATTTACGCAAACACCTTATTCAAGTGCGACTAGCCACGACGGCTTAGACTTTGCCCTGGCAGCGACAAACTATGGTCACGAGGTAAAAATATTGTTAGAAAACCAAGCAGTACTACAGTTGGTCAAAACTGAATCTGCAAAAGGGCTTAAAAACCATAGTAAGCGTTTAGCTTCTTTGCCCTTTTTCGATATTGAAGACTGTTATGTGTGTAAAGACAGCGCCGACACACTGGGTATCGTAACCGCATTGGACAATAGAGCACTGTTTGAAGAACTTGAGTGTCAATGGGTTTCCGCGGCTGAAAAACTAACACTTATTCAAAGCGCCGACCATGTGGTGACGTTTTAATGTTGTTCTTAATCACTCGTACTCATCTTACGCAAGCAGATCAATCACTGCTTGAAGCAGCATGTACTCAGCCTGAATCAACGCCGGTGGTCTGCTGCGGTGACGGCGTACATGCACTAATGTTACACAGCACCCTTTTTGAAAAACGGTTAAACGTAACAAATGCTAGTGTTAACATCTATGCGCTTAGCGACGATGTAGCCTGCCGAGGCGCTATTTTACCGGTAGGTATTGCTCCAATTTCAAATCAAGAATTCGCTGCATTGTCGGCAGCACATCAACAATGGGTAACTCTGTAATGACGCAAGAGACTTTCAGCTTTTCATATAACGGAAAAGACATCGCCACCGATAAAGCTGGCTATTTGCTGGACTACACGCAGTGGGATGAAGGAATGGTTGAACTACTTGCACAAGAAGAAAACATTGAACTGACTGACGCGCATTGGGAAGTTGTACGCTTCGTACGTGCTTTTTACGAAGAGTATGAAACTAGCCCGGCAATTCGCGCCTTAGTTAAAGCGATGGCAAACAAATTTGGCCCAGAAAAAGGCAACAGCCGCTATCTACAAAGACTGTTTAAACGTGGACCGGCCAAACAAGCCACTAAACTTGCAGGGCTTCCAAAACCGGCTAAGTGCTTGTAATTACGATTTATTATCTTCATTAAAAGCAGATAAGTTAAGTTACGCGTAACCAAAAAGTTACGAATAACCTATTGCCGTCACTCTATTTCCAATGAGGCATTTAAGGAATGAGGCTCGCCGAGAGGCTCTGCGCCTTTGAAGGTTTTTACCTTTGTCACTTTCAGGTCACAATAAATGCGAGGTGTTGCTAGAAGTTGTTCTACCTCGTAGTTAGCATCGCCATGAAGCCAAGCTTCTATTGTATTTCTATCATGCGGTAGAAAGCATGGAATGGACTTCTCATGAAACTGGCTAAACCCGTCTATGGGTGGGCGTGTGATCACAGCGCAAGAATACAAACCATTGCTGAAAATGCGATATACAGCGCCAAGCAGAAATGCGCCGCTCTTTGGTTCTATCAAATAGTGCGACTTACCTTTACCAGCCTGACTGGGGTTAGACTCACCAATCGCAGTCGCTACTACAATACCTCTTCGATGTGTTATCGCCTTTTTCCAGTAGGGGCTATCGATGTTTCTAGCGTTAAAGGTAGTACGGTCGCCTACTTCAAGATTTTCACCATTAGGTTTAGCATCAAACCACCAAGTAGCATCAATCGTTTTTGATGGGCTAACAATTAGATTGGTAATGCGCTTACTGGCCGTTTTACCAAACGCGGGGTAAAAGTTGATAACGTTGCTACCAAACGCCTCTTTTTGAAAAAGCGGAATGGTTTGCTGTAGACCCACTTCCTCTAGCAGTTCGATTACCGCTGGTGAGTCTGTAATACGTTGAATAAAGCCACACATACCTGATACTTGTCTTGATTGTGCCAATACCGCTAAGGTTTAAGCACGACACGCCAGTTGTATACAAACGCGTTATGCTTACGCGCTAAGTCGTTAACCCAAAACACCGTTATGTCCATATTTCTGGCGAACAAATAACTGTTCACGCGAAGCCTGCAAGAATGTAATGTCTGACTTTTTAATGGTTTGCGCTTAGCGTACGTACTTGGCGCTGACAGCAAAACATCTGACATCATTGCCGACAGAGCGTGTTCATCTTCAACATGAATATCGTACTCAATGGTGTGAAAAGCACTCACATCAACACCGGTATCTGCCAGAAGAGAAACTTTTGTTAATGCCTCCCCTGTTGTCAACGAATTGCGCATAAGCTTCTGTGCACCTGTTTATTAGTATGACCTTGTATAGCTTGATTAAAACACACTTTGTTTGAAGACATAACAAGTATCGTAGGCGAGATGCGCAACATATAAATTATCTTAGCAAGAACTAGTCACAGCGGTGAGACTCTACTTCAGCTGTTTTTGCAATACGGCAAATTGTGAAAGTCGATTTTGGTTTTAAATCCAACGTGCTGCCCTTAGAACCGTCAAAAACGTATACATTGCTTTGACTATCATAAATAACGACTTCCCATCTCTTTCCTTCCGGCGTAGTAATAAAAGTGACGTTTTGGGGAAAACCAATTTTTTCTCTTAGCTCTGCAAATGAGTCTCCAATTTGTGGGGCACTCTCTGAAGCTATAGTAAAGGGAAGGTATAAGACGCCAATGATGGCAAGAAATCGCGCTTTTTTCATTAATAACACTCCTTGTTAAACTGCGGGAAAACAATAACGGCGACATTCACAATCGTCAAGGTGCAGACTTACTCATAAGCCACTTCGATGTATAGCCTGCGCTAATGAACAACGCCACAGCAGAGCCAAGCAACGCGATTGCACCTTCCCACCCTGTCCACTGTATTTTTGTGAAACCAAATACAAATATGTAGGCCACCAATGCCCATACCAACACTACACTGATTAAATTGGCGATTTGCCCTGTCATGTAAATCCCTTACGTATAAGAAAAGCAGCGGTATTAACTACCTGCACCGCTACTTTTAGCCATAGACCCTATTAACTAAAACACTTACTGTGAGTTGGCCGCACGCACAAGGCGTTTTTTACTTATGTGTTCCCACAACACGTTGACTACTAAAAGCAAGAAACCCGCGAAGAAACTCAGCCCACCAAAATCCAGGTACCTAAAGTTACCATGCATTTCGTATTGTTGGTCAAAATTTGCGCCTTTTAATGTGGGAATTAAGATATCGACTATCCACATGCCGAAGAAAACACTTGATAGTGCAAAGGCAAACAACCACGCATATTTAACAATAAAGTTTAAACTCATGTTTTCAACAGAGTCATTGCTTTGTAATTCTAGGGGCGAAACACCAAACACAGATGACAATGCTTTTGTGGTTTCAAGAGACGCAATGCCGCTTTTTTCTACCCGTTGGATAGTCCTCACACTCAAGCCACTTGCAGAGGCAAGCTCCTCTTGGCTCCAACAATTGTTGGCTCTCAATGTGAGAATTTTGCTTGTATTAAGTTTCAATTCGTTACTCATTGTATTGCCTTACTCGGATATTCAAAGTAAGACGATATTAATAAAAATATGACCGTCGCCCCTGACATTAACGCGACACGGACATGACATGCTGATGACTTGAGCATGTCATGAGAGCGACTTTGCCGAAAAACTGACCTGACGCCAACAATTAGGGGCGTTTTCTACAACAGATTGTGCTAGTCGCCCCCGCCTCCACCTCCATCCGAAAAGCCGCCCGCGTCACTACTTGATGAGAAACTGCTATCGTAGGTAGATAACGCATCCAGCGTTGCAAAGTTAAAACCGTTTGTATTGTTAAAACACACTTGTGAAATTTCTTCTCGTAGCGATTCATAGTCACAAGGTTCATCTAGATGATGTTGTATATTGTTAAACTCGGTCGGCGTACAGAACATCGCATAGGCGAAGACTAAGTCATTCGACGTCGTATTCGGTTTACGATATTGCCGAAAGCTCTCTCGGGCCGCTAGTTTTACCTGCTCTTGCGAGTAGTACTTTTTTTCTCCGAACAATGCTACTAATTTTTTTGGTAGCCTTCTGGCGAAGTTCTTTATTTTCCGTTTTTGTCTAAAATTTTCAAACATACCAATCCCTCGTACATCAATGTTCTTTCGTAGCTCAATGTTACGTTACCACAATGACAAGAAAAGTGTTCCCTATCTGCTTTTGATCCTGACCTTAAAACGCATAAAAAAAGCCCAACGGCCATCACCGCTGAGCTTTTCGTGTATTATTTTCGTGTATTACGCAGGCTGTTTAGTATCGCATTCATTCACGCTAGCAGCGTGTGAGCAAGTTATCCTAAGCAGCGCAAAGCGACGCCATTACTGCGCTTTAATGACCTCTTGACCGTTCATGTAAGGCACTAACGCTTTCGGTATCGTAACACTGCCATCTTCTTGTTGGTTATTTTCCAGTATTGCAACAAGTGTACGACCAACCGCAAGGCCGGAGCCATTAAGCGTATGCAATAGCTCTGGCTTATTCGTCTCAGGATTACGGAAACGTGCATGCATACGACGAGCCTGGAAATCCAACATGTTAGAACACGATGAAATTTCACGGTACGTATTTTGCGCTGGCAACCACACTTCTAGGTCATAGGTTTTACACGCACCAAAGCCCATATCACCTGTACAAAGCAGCACTTTTCGATAAGGAAGTTCCAGCTTTTGCAGTATAACCTCGGCATGCCCTGTCAGTGCCTCTAGCGCATCAAAGCTATCTTCTGGTTTAACCAACTGCACAAGCTCTACCTTATCAAACTGATGCTGACGAATAAGCCCGCGAGTATCTCGACCGTATGAACCCGCTTCAGAGCGGAAACAAGGCGTATGTGCCGTCATTTTTACAGGCAATGACTTTTCGTCAAGAATTTCGTCACGTGCAATGTTGGTTAGCGGTACTTCAGCCGTAGGAATTAGGCTCAAACCTTGACCTTCTTCCGTTGCCGGTTTGGTGTGGAAAAGATCCTCGCCAAACTTAGGTAACTGACCCGTACCATACAAGCTATCTGCATTAACCAAGTAAGGCACATACATCTCTTGGTAGCCGTGCTCCTGGGTGTGTGTGTCTAACATAAGTTGTGCAATAGCACGATTAAGACGTGCAATATCACCGCGCATCACTACAAAGCGACTACCCGTTAGCTTACTGGCGGTGGCAAAATCTAAACCATTGTTCAGCCCTTCAGCAACATCCACATGGTCCTTTACTTCAAAATCGAACGCACGTGGCTCACCCCAGCGTGAAATCTCAACATTGTCATCCTCGTCCTTACCCTCTGGTACAGACTCATCTGGCAAGTTAGGAATGCCCTGCGTGAACGTATTAATTTCTTCTAGCAGTTGGGTAAGTTCTACTTTTGCAGCATCAAGCTCATCACCGAGCTTACCTACTTGTGCTAATAATGGCGCAATATCTTCACCCTGTGCTTTCGCTTTACCAATGGACTTACTTCGTACGTTGCGTTCGTTTTGCAGATCCTGTGTTCTGGACTGAAGTGTTTTTCTTTTTTCTTCAAGCGAACTGAAAGCGGCTACGTCGAGGTTAAAACCACGGGCAGCCAATCGCTTGGCTGTTTGTTCTATATCGCTTCGCAAACACTTTGGATCTAACATGTGTTTCTCATTATCCTTTCATTAATTCAATCGCTAGCCATCCTGCTAATAAGCAAGCACCAACGTTAAGAAATACATTTGCAATGGCTCGCTGCCAAAGCCCATTTTCTAATAAAGTTAACGTCTCTACCGAGAACGTGGAGAATGTGGTGAATGCACCTAGTAATCCGACACCTATTAACGCACGATAAGGTGAATCGGCTAAATCATGGCGCTCTATAAAGCCATACAATATTGCTAAAGCAAATGACCCCACAACATTCACGGCTAGTGTACCAAACGGTAAGTGTTTTCCAAATAAGGAATCTACCGTTGTTGTAACAAAATACCGTAAACAAGCTCCTGTTGCGCCGCCAGCGGCAATAAAACAGTACAGCGCTATCCCTTGAGGCACGATGTTGCTCCCAATTTAATTGTTTTCAGTGGATTTAATCGACATTCGCACACAATAGTGTGTCGAGGCTTCACCTAACACTTTATCGTTTATTTGGGCTTTGTGCATTAAGTGAATCGAGGTAATCTCTTTTGGCTTTTAGTGCTTTTTCTAAACCGCGTTCGCTGGGGTTGTACAAACGCTGACTGCCCACACCTTCAGGAAAATAGTTTTCACCTGCAGCAAAGGCATTGGGTTCATTATGCGCGTAGCGATACCCTTTACCATGCCCCAGGTCTTTCATCAAACTTGTGGGCGCATTTCTAAGGTGCAGAGGAACGGGAGCATCAGAGGTTTTTCGTGCCAGCGTTTTTGCTTCATTAAAGGCCATATAGACAGCATTACTCTTGGCGGCCAACGCACAATAGACTGCTGCCTGCGCAATGGCACGTTCACCTTCGGCAGGCCCGACACGGTGAAATGTATCCCACGCATTTATACACAATTGCATGGCTCGTGGGTCGGCATTGCCAATGTCTTCTGACGCAATCGCAAGTAAACGTCTACCCACGTACAATGCATCACCGCCACCATCGAGGATCCTCGCGTACCAATACAATGCTGCGTCTGGATCTGATCCGCGTACTGATTTATGAAAGGCTGAAATCAAGTCATAAAACGTATCGCCTTTATTGTCGTAACTGGCAACTTTCTGACCAACCGCCTGCTCAATATCGCCAATAGCAATATTATTACTGCTCGTAAAATCGGCAGATAATTCTAAATACGTTAATAGGCGTCTAGCATCACCGCCGCTTAAATCGATAAGCGCACGTTTAGCATCAGCTTCAATGGTTAGCTTTCTTTCTCCTAATCCCTTGGTGTCATCTTGTAAAGCGCGCTCGATTAACGCGCCTAGCGCTTCATTTTCAAGAGGCTTGAGTACATAAACGCGCACACGAGACAACAGCGCATTGTTTAATTCAAAAGAGGGGTTTTCCGTTGTTGCTCCAATGAAGGTGACAACGCCAGATTCTACAAACGGAAGAAACGCATCTTGCTGACTCTTGTTAAATCGGTGCACTTCGTCAACAAACAACAGTGTACGTTGGTTGTAACGTGCATTTTCTTCAGCGGTATCCATGGCCGCTCGAATATCTTTAACACCTGATGTAACCGCTGAAATACGCAATACAGATGCGTTTGTATATTGCGCGATCAATTCCGCCAGAGTGGTTTTGCCGGTGCCCGGAGGCCCCCACAAAATCATTGAGTGACAGTGCCCTGCCTCCAGCATTTTGCGCAAAGGTTTGTCTTGACCTAATAGATGAACTTGGCCGCTGTATTCGTCTATCGTGGTTGGCCGCATCCGCGCCGCTAATGGCGCGAACGCTTGGTTAGTTTGAATCATTGGTTGTATGTATTAGCGCTGGTCATCAACAATGTAGCTGTCTGGAATATCAACGGTAAATGTATCAGCAGCGAGTGGAAACCGCGTTTCGATATTGTCGAACATGAACGTACTTATTTGCTGTTGAGCATCTAGCATGTTGAGTGCCGCCAGTACATTGTTTTGGTTGAACGTGAGCGTTAATGCCGATATCTGACCGCCAATTTCTTTTGGCGTTACTTGGAAACTGCTGAGTAATTGCGCAGCGGCCTCACCTTCTACACTTGTCGTATCGACTTTGCGAATCGTGAACTTACTCCACGTTTCTGCATCAGTAGCGGTTAACAATACGATAGGGTTGTCTTCTACCGCTTTAGACTGCGATAAAACCGTAACCTGGTCTACGAAGGCATCAACATTCCAAACTGCATCACCGTCTGCGATCAGCAAGGTTTCATCGGTTTCCCAGCGCAGTTTATTAGGTCGTGTCATTGTAAGGACACCTTGTGCTTCATGCACAATGTTTTGATCAGCATCAACCACAGTTTGTGCAAACTCTGCTCGAAATTGCTTCATGTCTTTTAACAACGACTGAAGCGTTGTGTCTGCGGTCTCAGGCGTAACAACACTCCCGTTGTCGGTTTCTTCCGACAGTGTGTGTGTATTGGTGACTGCTTCAACCTTGGTATCGGGCTCTGAATTATTGGCATAAGCACTAGAGAGCAAAGCAGAGCACGTAGCAAATAGACAAATTGAAACTGCTGTTTTCATCGTTTGATTCCGTATTTAGTCTTTCTGGGCTGGCGGTGCGAGTACTTCACGATTACCGTTATGCCCCTGTGCACTTACGACCCCGCTCATTTCCATTTGTTCCACTAATCGCGCTGCGCGATTGTAACCAATTCTGAATTTACGCTGCACGCTACTTACACTGGCTCGCCTCGTTTCGGTTACAAATGCCACTGCTTCATCATAAAAAGCATCAAACTCTTGTTCTTCACCTTCAGGCTGTTCTCCTGGTAACAACACCTCAGCAGATGCCTCACCATTGAGAATCTCATCAATATATTCTGGTTCTCCGCGTTTTTGCCAATCGGCAACAACCGCATGCACTTCGTGATCATCAACAAATGCACCGTGTACGCGAGTTGGCACAGGGCTCCCAGGCGGAAGGTAAAGCATATCCCCCATACCAAGTAAGGTTTCAGCACCTTGTTGATCTAATATGGTTCGCGAATCTATTTTACTTGAAACTTGGAATGCAATACGCGTCGGAATATTCGCTTTTATCAAGCCGGTAATAACATCTACCGATGGCCTTTGGGTTGCTAGCACAAGATGAATGCCTGCCGCGCGCGCTTTTTGTGCGATACGTGCAATAAGTTCTTCTACTTTCTTGCCTACAATCATCATCATGTCGGCAAATTCATCTACCACAACCACGATAGCTGGAAGTTTTTCTAAGTCTGGTGCTTGCGCATCCATACTCTCTTCATTTTTCCAAAGTGGGTCTTTAATAGGGGTCCCATTTGCAATGGCCTCGGTTACTTTCGCGTTGTAACCCTTGAGATTACGTACCCCTAAAGCGCTCATTAATCGGTAGCGACGCTCCATCTCACCAACACACCAACGAAGCGCGTTTGCGGCTTCTTTCATATCGGTTACGACTTCAGCCAACAAATGCGGAATACCTTCGTATACCGAAAGCTCCAGCATTTTTGGGTCAATCATGATCATTCGAACGTCTTCTGGTGTGCTTTTATAAAGCAAACTCAAAATCATTACGTTCACACCCACCGACTTACCCGAGCCTGTTGTACCTGCCACCAATAAATGCGGCATTTTTGCTAAATCAACAACGACAGGTTTTCCTGAAATATCAGCACCCAACACCATGGTGAGTGGTGAATTATTCGATTGGAAGGTATCGCAGCTTATAACTTCACTCAAGCGCACCATTTCTCGTTTCTTGTTAGGAAGTTCTAGACCAATTACCGATTTACCAGGGATCACTTCAACAACGCGCACAGAAATAGCCGACATTGCACGAGCTAAGTCTTTTGACAACCCTGTGATCTTGCTTACTTTAACGCCGGGCGCTAAGTCAAGCTCGAAGCGCGTAATTACTGGGCCAGGGAAAACCCCTACCACAGTAGCTTCAATGTTAAAGTCGGCTAACTTCTCTTCTACAAGACGTGAAATCCCTTCAATTTCTTCAGGTGTTAATGGGTTCTCATGCTTATCGGCACGCTCTAGCAAATCAAAAGACGGCATTGGCGGTAAATCAGGGTCTACCTGATGTTTTGGTTTAACTGGTACCGCACCAAGTGCTACAGGCGCGTGTTCCGTTGAAACTTGTGGTGCAACGGGTACTTCTGGGGCCACAGCATTGTCGTCGATAGCACTGTGATTTGTTGGTTTCGGTGCGGAATTCGCTTCACTCATTTGAGGCTGAGGCTTGCTGCCTGTCTCGTAAGGCATATCTTCATCAAACTCTTCAAGCTCATCAAAATTGATATGCGGGCTTTGTTGAACGTTTGGTTCCATGGGTATCGCATCTTCAACCTGTGCTTCCTGTACCCCGCCAATGCCTACTTTGTCTTTAATTCCGCTGGTTACTGCTTCGCGCATACTGGCAAATGAGAAACCTGATTTTTTTGTTGGTTCATCGTCGTTCGCGTCTGTATCAATGCCTTCAGCGGCATCACTAGACTGACTAATAGCGTCTGACGACGCGGAATTGGCTATCGGCGTTTGTTCGTTATCCGGCTCACTGTACGTATAAAAAGGCGGTTCATCATTCACATCGTCCATAGAAAAGGTCGGTTCGCTGCGCATTGGCTGACTGCCTTTGTCTTTGGTTGCCAGCGATGGTGTTTGTTCTTCGTCAACGGGCGGCTCAGCTCTCATCGAGGTGATATCGAGCTCAGCAGGTGGCGTTTGCGTTTCATCTTTATTCGCCAGTGCCAGTTTGGGCATATCTAATGCGAGCAAGCTCTGTGGAACAGAAATGGCCTTTTTGAAACACCACAGTGTGCCCTCCCCTACCTTGTCAACGATCGTAAGCCAGCTAATTCCTGTTAGCAGCGTGAACCCTGTACAGAAGAAACAAAGAAGCAGAAGTATAGTGCCCGCGGTATTAAAATAAGGCACTAAAGCGGAACTGATTACATCACCCACAAAGCCGCCGGCTGAGAAGTTAAAAACGTCATTAAAATTAATACTGGCGGTACCTGTCGCGCCGAGTGCCATCAGTAGGCCACCGACAATGCGAAGCCCGATCGTAAGATAGTCAAATTCATCCAACTCTTTTATGTGTTGGAATAAAAACCAACCAAGAAAAGCAGCACCAAACGGTAATAAGTATGCAAGATAACCAAATGTAAATAATAGTAAGTCAGCTATCCACGCACCTGTGGCCCCTACCCAATTGTGTACGTCTAACTGCAACCCAGCTTGACTCCAACCCGGATCTCCTGGATGAAAAGATGCAAGTGCCAGCAATAAGAAAAAGGCGAAAACACAGGCCATTATCATGCCTGCTTCCCACACTCGCTGAACTCCTGTTAATCGCGCCATAACCCTAAAAACCTTCATTAAACGCTTTGTTTTATGCATATAAAAATGCCAAAACAAAGTAAACACAGTGACAAAAGGCTTAGCGAACCTTCTGTGTCCTTAGTTTGTTATTATTATTTTGTCGCTTTATTAAGCGTTAATGTGTCGTACATCACGGCCAATTCCCTTGGTGTGATACAAACACTGTATTTTTGCACAGCCTACCATAAAATATAGGAGCTGAGCCATGCTTTCATTACTTCAAATTAATACGCAGTGAAGATGTGCTCTTTACTTCTTCCATCACGACATAGGTGCGAGATTCACTCACGCCCGGTAAGCGCAAGAGCGTATCACCTAAAAGCTTTCGATAGCTTCCCATATCAGCCACACGAGCCTTTAAAAGAAAATCAAAATCACCTGATACCAAGTGGCACTCTTGAATATCGTCATGCAATTTCACCGCAGCAGAAAATTCTGCAAAGATATCAACAGAAGTTTTCGTTAGCGTAATTTCTACAAACACTAACATAGCGGCCCCAAGTTTTTCTGGGTCGACAATCGCATGATAGCCTTTTATGTATCCTTGACTCTCTAGTCGCTTCACCCTTTCAAGGCAAGGACTTGGGCTCAATCCCACTTCTTTAGCCAGTTCCACATTGGAGATTCGACCATTTTTTTGTAGTTGAACCAGTATATTTCTGTCTATTCGGTCAAGGTGTTTCGGGGTCTTTACCAGCATATTATATTTCTCAAAACCGCTTTTACACCAAATTATATTCCATAAACGCTCATTCTTCAGCAGATAGTTCGTTTTTTATTGTCGTATACTCGCCACAATAACGCTCTAGTTATTTACGAAGATGATGCTTAGCACATTTGAGGCAAGCTTTATCGGCCTTTACATGATATTTAATCAATACGAGCCACATAGAAGCTCGAAAATAAAAGAGGATTACGCATGTTAGTTGGTGTACCAAAAGAAATTAAAAATCACGAGTACCGCGTTGGATTGACACCTGCCGCTGTGAAAGAATTTGTTAGTCACGGTCACAGTGTACTGGTAGAAACTAAAGCAGGCGATGCCATTGGTTTCACTGACGAGATGTATATTGAAGCAGGTGCTGCTATTGCCGCAAGCGCAGAGCAAGTATTCGCTGAAGCAGAAATGATTGTTAAGGTGAAAGAGCCTCAGCCCAACGAATGTAAGATGTTGCGTAAAGGCCAAACACTTTACACATACCTTCACCTTGCACCAGACCCAACTCAAACTCAGTTACTTATAGAATCAGGTGCTACGTGTATTGCATATGAGACGGTAACTGACGATCGTGGTGGTCTTCCTCTTTTGGCTCCAATGAGTGAAGTCGCTGGCCGTATGTCAGTGCAAGCGGGCGCACACTATTTAGAAAAAGCACATGGCGGTAGTGGTACCCTGCTAGGTGGCGTTCCGGGCGTTGCTCCGGGTAAAGTACTGGTTATTGGCGGTGGTGTTGTTGGAATTAACGCTGCTAAAATGGCACTCGGCCTTGGTGCTGACGTAACCATCTTAGACCGTTCACTTCCTCGTCTTCGTCAGCTTGACGATATCTTCAACGGTCAAGTTAAAACGGTTTATTCAACTGTAGATGCTATCGAGCACTACTCTTCAAAGGCAGATTTAGTGGTTGGCGCCGTACTCATTCCAGGTGCAGCGGCACCTAAGTTGTTAACGCGTGAACATATTGCTGCAATGAAGCCAGGCTCTGTTCTTGTTGACGTTGCCATTGACCAGGGTGGATGTTTTGAAACTTCAAAAGCAACAACACACCAAGACCCTGTGTATATGGTAGACGACGTTGTACATTATTGTGTTGCAAACATGCCAGGTGGCGTAGCACGTACTTCAACGATGGCACTTAACAATGCAACGCTTCCTTTCGGTTTAGCGCTAGCTAACAAAGGCCCAGCAAAAGCTATGCTGGACGACAAGCACTTGCTAAATGGCCTGAATGTTCACGAGGGCAAAGTGACTTACAAAGCGGTTGTTGATGCGTTAGGCGAAGAGCTTG
>CAYVST010000089.1:0-14900 GCA_964454185.1 uncultured Alteromonas sp. | reverse complement strand
CTAGGTATTCATCTGCTGCCACCGTTGGCATAACGAATGTATTAATTCTGCCTTTTAGCAACATGTTAATCATGGTGGGAATGTCTTTTAACTCAGTCTTTTTGATAAGAGGGTCATTATCGAACGCTAAGAAATGCAAAGCACCTCGCTGTATGCCCACTTCCAATTTGTGAAAGTCTTCCAGTTGATGCACGTCAAAAGACGCACTACTAAGTTGGTAGTTGGCAATGGTAACGGTTGAGGTCATAAATGGGGGCTCGAGAAAAAGGAACTTTTTCTCTCTTCGCGTAGTTTTAAACAAGCCAAATATCATGTCTACTTGTCCTTGTTCCACCATGCGAAGGCAGCGAACCCAAGGACAAGAGACGGTTTCTACTTGATAACCTAACGGCAGTAAGAGAGCGTCGGCCAAATCTTTATCTAACCCTGAGATATTGCCGTGTTCATCTATGCTTGAAAATGGAGGTGTGGGTTCAACGGCAACACGCATTACACGAACATCACTGTTTTTCGTGTTCTCGTTGGCTGACGCGTTAAATAGCGGTAACGCCATTAAGACAACGCAACTGCATAGAGCGACAACGTGCTTTCTATAAAATGCGGCTGTGCTTGGACAAAACAAAATACGTTCACCGACTAATGACCATATTTCAGAAAATATGTGACCTCGCCAATCATGTCAACGTCGGATGCGATTACGATCGATAAAGCAATGTGTTAAAAAGTTTATAAATGGGCAATAATTCTAAACATTTCAAATTAATCTGACTTTTTTGTTTAATGGAGTAAAACTATGAACCCTCAACTTACCGAGCTTCAATGTCGCGTAATTGGCGTTATGTTGGAAAAAGAAGTCACAACACCCGATCAATATCCGCTGTCTCTTAATGCGCTTACCAATGGCTGCAATCAAAAAAGTAACCGCGAGCCAGTAATGAGCTTGTCTGAAGAAGAAGTGCAGAATATCGTTGATGAGTTAGTTGCGTTAAAGTTAGTTGATGACGAGGGCGTGTTTTCTGGTCGAGTGCCAAAATACAAACATAGATTTTGCAATACTGAATTCGGCAGTTTAAAACTGAGTAAGCAACAAAAGGCCATCGTTTGTGTCATGCTGTTACGTGGCCCACAAACGCCGGGAGAACTGCGTAGTCGTACCAACCGATTAGCCGAATTTACCAATGTAGTGGAAGTTGAAAACTGCCTTACAGAATTGTTTGACCTAAACGGCGATCAAATTGTGGTTAAACTAGAGAGAGAACCCGGTAAGCGCGAGTCTCGGTACGCACATTTGTTTTCTGGGGAGAGTTTTGCCACTGAAGAGGTCAAAACATCCACGTCGTTGGCTTCAGATGACTCACAAGAGCAAGAACGCATTGCGGCGCTAGAGCAAAGAGTTTCTCGATTAGAAACGTTATTAGAAGATTTGTTGAAGTAGTCGATGTTATCGTGGGCTAGTGTAATAGCGAATAGTCATGGCTAGCGTTTAGATCAGCGCTAGCGAAATGACATAACCTGGATATCAGAATGCTCTTATTTAGTGGTTAGATGGTAAACCAGGTTATCTGCCTCAACCTTGCCTTTTAGTTTGCCAATGAGCTCTGAGCGTTCAAGCCTGTCAATGTGATAGCGTTCACTGTAAAGTGCGTCGACAGTCTCTTCGTTAACGCTAAATGGTGGGCCAGCCATCGCACTTTGGTCGTATTCAAACGAAATAATTAATTGCTGAGCTCTGCTGGTTATTTTGGCAAGATGCTCTGCGTATAGCGCCCTCAGTGTATCAGGCAATGCTACCAATGCCGCTCTGTCGTATACACCCGTAATGGAGCCAATGTCATCCTTATCTAGCTTGAATATGTCACCAACAAAAACGGTCAGGCTGTCTTTAGCGTAAACCTTTCCCTTTGATGTCGAGGTGATTTCGGGGGCTACGCCGAGTTCCTCAAACAATTGTTGAATAGCCACTTCGCTTAATTCTGCCCCAACGACTTGTGCACCTTGTGACAACAACCAGCCGATGTCTTTTGTTTTACCGCACAAGGGGACAAAAATACGATGTGGTGCCTGCTGACCCTGCGCTAGCAGCACCTTAGCGTACTTAACAAGAAGAGCGTTACCTTTAGGTTCGTGAAATCCAATTTCATTTTTTTGCCATTTGCTATGCCAAAAACTATGTTCCATATACGCCTCAAATTGCTGATTGCTTGGGTAAGAGATATCAAGAGCCAAACGAGATACAAGTGCAGGATGAAAACAAAACGGGTAGCCAGACTCTTGCCACCTGCTTTTGCTTACACTAGTTATCTAACGGCGTTTCGAAATCTTCTGAAAGCTCAAAATCACCATCGATAGACACGATTTTATTGTCTGAAAAATTGATCATCATGTGCTTTTGGAAATCTTCGCCACGTTTCTTCATACCACGTTTCATGTCATACACGTAGTACCATGTGTCGTCGTCAAACGAATCTTGAACTACAGGGTTACCCAAAACATAAATAACCTGCTCTTTAGTCATGCCAACGCGAAGCTGTTCAACGTCTCGTTGGTCTAAAAAATTACCCTGTGGTACATCGATTCTATAAATCCAGTTTGAACACGCTGTTGAGGTAAGCGTGATGCCAAGAATTACTAATAGGTGTTGCAACTTCATGCGTGATTTTATCCAGTATTGCCTTTATTAGTGCCTGATATTTGCAAAATAGCAAAAAAAGCAGGCTGTTTTATTGCATGCGCGGAAGCATGCTACATTGACAACTATGACCAATCAACTGCATTTTAGTTCGATGCAGCGCTTTTCAGTAGTTCTTTTGCGTTAGCTAAGGCTGATTTGGTTATTTTGTCACCGGCAAGCAAGCGCGCAAGTTCATCAATTCTATCTTGCTTAGTGAGTGCAAGCATCTGTGTCTCAGTACTCTCACCGTCGGTTTGCTTAGTAACAAATAGCTGATTGTGGGCTTGTGCTGCAACTTGGGGCAAGTGTGTGACACACATAACTTGCGATTGCTTGCCTAACTTTCTTAGCAAGTTGCCAACGATTGAGGCTGTTGGTCCACTGATACCTGTATCTACCTCATCAAAAATCATAGTTGGTGTTGCGTGGTTGTCACTCGCAATAACTTGAATGGCCAATCCAATTCGAGAAAGCTCACCGCCCGATACGACTTTCTCAAGTTTGTCGGCGTTCTGGCCAGGGTTGGTTGAAACCTTAAATTCAACAACGTCTAGACCTGAACTTATTGGCTTTTTAAGTTCGTCATAGTTAACCTCAATAATCACCTTCGCATGCGGCATGTTCATTTGACGAATTTGAGCCTCAATATCTTCCGCTAGTTTTCTCGATGCTGACGTTCTGCTTTCTGACAACCGTTTAGTTGCGGCTAAATAGACAATTCTTGCTTCTTCCACGTCGGCTTCAAGCGTGCCTAGTAAGGTTTCTTGATCGCCCAATACGTTAAATTCACTCGCCAATTCCTGATGGTGCTTAAACAAATCTTCAGGTATTACGCTGTGTTTTCTGGCTAATTCCATGGCCTTGGCATAGCGGGCCTCAACGTGCTGTAAACGAAGTGGGTCAATCTCAAGCTGGTCACAATAACTGCGTAACTCGCTAGAGGCTTCTTCTACCTGAATCGCAGCATCGTTAAGCATCGCGATAATAGGGGTAAGCGTTGCATCGTGTGCCTCTAATTCGCTTAAACGCTCCATACTGTTTTGAATAACAGAAAGGGCATTGCCTTCATCGCTTTCGTAAAGGTTATAAACGCTTGTTTGTGCTTGCTCAAGCAAGTTTTGCCCATTGCTTAAGCGTTTGTGCTCTGTTTCAAGCTCTTCAAATTCACCATCTTCAATAGCAAACTCATCAAGTTCTTTTACTTGGTAGGAAAGTAGTTGCAAGCGGTCTTCACGCTGTTGCGCTTTTGCTTGTAACTCGTTCAGTGTGTGTCGCTTATCGCGCCACGATGTATAGGTTTGTTTAACCGCATCGAGAAGTGAAACGTGACCTGCATAGCCATCAATAAGGTGGCGCTGGTGGTCTTCTTTTAACAACTGTAGATGTGTATTCTGCCCGTGAATTGCAAGTAAATACTGCCCCAATGCTTTTAACTGCTGTAACGATGCAGGTATTGCGTTAATAAACGCTTTGGAACGGCCTTCTTTTGAAATTATTCGTCGTATGAAGCACGTATTTTCGTCTTCATCTGAGGTAAGCTCGTGTTCCTTCAGGAAGGCTTTTGCGAGTGGGTTATTGTGCAACGAAAAGTGCGCAATAATTTCTGCTTTTGCCGTGCCAGTACGGACGGCGTTGGCGTCGGCCCGTTCGCCCAAACAAAGACTCAAAGCGTCGATAGCAATAGATTTACCAGCACCCGTTTCACCCGTGATAGCAGTGAGTCCGCTCTCTAGGTTTACCGAAAGTTGTTTTACAACTGCAAAATTTGAGATTGAAAGATGCGCTAACATAACCACACTCTGTTAAATTGACTATGATGATACATACAGTATATGTAAATATATACAGTATTTTTCCCATGTAAAGTGAAGTGTTTGTTCTGGTGTGGGGTTTTATTTCAAGTTTTTGAAAAATAATAAAATATTTCTTCTTGGCGTTCGGTGTCGCGTTCGGTGTTGGGTATTGTGTTCGCGTGGTCGACGCTTTTGAGCATACAGTATTAAATGTAAAAAAGAGAGGCCATGCCTCTCTTTTATTCTACCTAAAGCGTACTTTTTATTGCAATTCACCGCTACCTGATTCAATGTGCGCGCGTACAAACCATTGAAATTGTTCTAAATCAGCAAGTTGTCCTGTTATCATGTCTTCAGATACAGCATCCAAGTCGCCCAGAAATTCAATAGCGGCTCTATGGTCTCCATTTACCCCAGAGTACACGGAATCAAGTGCTTTTAAGTGCTCCATGACGAGGCCTTTGCCTAGCTTATAGTCGTCCCAACTACGGCCATCAATAATGGCGCTTGGGGTACCTTTAGGCACGCCGCCCAATGTTGCAATGCGTTCAGCAATGGTGTCCGTCATACCGCGCACAGCATCAACCTGAGGGTCTAGCATTTCATGTACGCCAATAAAGTTAGGGCCAACAACATTCCAATGTATGTGCTTAAGGGTTAATTGCAAATCTAGCAACGCTACTAAACGCTTTTCCAATACCTCTATGGTCTTCGCAGCGGCGTCATTTTCCATGCCGGGTGCTGTAAATTTGATATTGGTCGTGCTCATGATATCTCCTGATTATCGAGTGCAAAAAGTGATACGTTGTTGTTTGAACAAGCGCATCAAGATGGTAGGAGAGTTGCAACTGCTATGCCGAGGTGACGATGAATATGTAACCTCAAGATTAGTATAAGAAAAACTGAGTATATTAAAAAACCTTTATTTTTCAGAGTAATACTAGTTAAGAAAAAGCTACACGGTCTTGTAATAAGTGCAGAGTAGCTAAACGAGGTCGGTAGTGACTAGTACAGTTTACTGCCCCAGCCTAACTTCTTGCGTAACACATTAAAGTAGCTATAGCCTTTTGGATGCACTAGATGCAGTTTGTCTGCACTTTTATTGATACGAACCTCATCGCCGGGTAATACGGGTAAAACAATGTGACTGTCACAGCTCACTTGCAGCGAATCGCTGTTTACTTTAGATACTTTCATAGACACTTGGCTGTCTGCATCAACAACAATAGGGCGACTGCTCAAGGTGTGCGGAAACATAGGAACAAGTGTAAGCGCGTCTAGCTTGGGCATAATTATTGGGCCACCGGCCGAAAGAGAGTAGGCGGTAGAGCCAGTCGGTGTGGCAACAATAAGACCGTCACTGCGCTGACTAAAGACAAACTGGTCGTCTATGTAGATCTCAAACTCCATCATGTGGGCCACTTTGCCGTGGTGAAGGACCACTTCATTTACCGCTGAGTTATTGCTCTTGAGTTTTTCGTGGCGATACACTTCTACTTCTAGTAAAAAGCGCTCTTCAACAACGCAATCGCCTGTGAAAATAAGATCAAGTTGTTGTGTAATTTCGTCAGGGTGAATGTCGGTTAGAAAACCTAGGTTACCGCGGTTTACACCAACAACATGAATATCAAAACGAGCAAGTACACGGGCTGCGCCAAGCATACTGCCATCGCCGCCAACAACGACCGCTAAATCGGCCTCTTTACCAATAGTAACAAGGTTACAACTGCGAAAATTATCAGTCTCTAGCTCTTTCGCAATGCTTTCTTCAACTAATAAATGACAGCCTTTCGCAAGTAAATAGTCAGCCAAAATATTGAGACTATCATGCGTGGCCGCGTGTTCAGGTTTTCCAATTAAAGCAACGGTTTGATAGGGCATGGAACGCTAATGTCCTTTCATTTCCAATGAGTTGGACATTAGCACAGGTTTTTTGCAAAAGGAAAGCGTTTAAGTTTTCAGTACGCTGCATTCTCTGCGTCGACTTGGTTGTCATAAGGCAATACGAGGGTAACTTTTCGACCATTGACGCTTTCTTCGACGTCGTACGCCCAGCCATAACGTTCGACTAGTCGCTCAGTGAGGGCAAGCCCTAGCCCAAATCCAAGATCGTCTCGCGAGCTTACGTTATCTCGGTTCTGATTAATGATGGTTATTGTTGAGCCATGTTGCTCTATGTTGATAGTGCCTTCTTGAGTATGCTGAAATGCATTGCGGATGAGGTTAGTAAACACAATACGCCCGAGCGCTTCGGGTAATGCAACGGGGTGTACGTCAAGTGAAAGCTCCACATTAATGGCCTTGTGTTCAATGAGATAGTGCAACTCTTCACAGATTTGCGACACCAAGTTAGATAATTTAACTGACGACAGTTCAAGATGACGACCTTCCTCGCGATTGAGCCACAGTATGGTTTCAGTTAACTGTGTCATCGTATTAGCAGAACGTTCAATTCGGCCGCAAACATCAAGTTGTTTGTTCAGTGGCTGTGCTTTTTCCAATAGTTTTCGCAAAAGTGCGATATTTGACTTAGTAACGGTTATAGGTGTGCGCAACTCATGGCTCGCATGAGCCAAAAATTGGCGCTCTCGCTGCACGCTTTGTTCAACAGAACTCACGCTTGTGTGGATAATATTGGCCATATTGTTAAGGTCGCTAAAGCGGAAGTCAGGAACCGGTTCATACAATTTGTCATGGGTAAGTGATTGCGCCCATTCGAGTAAGTCACGCATGGGGCCTGTGGTGCGTCTCAATAAGAAGATAAGAACCAGTGCAAATACAGCCAGTGCACCAATGCAGGTATAGAAAATGGTTTGAAAATAGTTAACACCGGGTTTGGGCATAACCTCTACTGGCCGTTTAAATTCAATAGAGACGTAACGAATTTCACTATCTACATCTGTTTGCATAGCAAAATAGCCTGCATCGGGCGGAGATAAATAAGACGGCTGAATCACTTTTTTGACAAACTTTTGATTTTCAGAAAACTCGGGTGACAAGTGTGTCTGAATGCTGCTTGGCAAATCTTCCCACCTCGTCGCGACCGTAAACTGACTAAGCTCCACAGGTTCGCCATCTTGAGGAGTGGCGAGTTGGGCAAAATTACGCATGCTTTCTCGCATCGAAATATCCAGCCCATCAATAAAATACTTCGCACTGAGAATGGAGAACGCGATGATCATCACGCTACCTGTGACTAATATGCCTAGCACAACCATCATGCGTAAACTCAGTCGAATTTTCACGCTTTAGACTCCTCTCTTACAGCAAAGCCTTTACCCGTTACGGTGTGAAGAAGCTTGGTTTCAAACCCCTGGTCTACTTGCTTGCGAAGGTTAAACATATGCACCTTAAGGCTATTACTGTCGGGGGCTTCGTCGCCCCAAACATCACTGATGAGTTTTTCTCGCGACACCACATTTGGACTCGCTCTCATTAATACTTCTAATATTTTTACTGCTGTTGGCGACAGTGTCACAGGCGTGCCGCCACGCGTAATTTCTGTGCGCTCGATATGATAAATAAGATCGCCCACCGCTAGTTTGGTCATTTGGCCGCTACGCCGTTTTGCCAAAACCTTCGCTCGAACAACAAGTTCTTCCATATCAAAAGGCTTAATAAGGTAGTCATCTGCGCCTTTATCAAACCCGGTTAATTTGTCTTGTAGCGTATCCATGGCCGTTAACATGAGTACAGGCGTATCTAAACCTGCCTGTCGCATGGCTTCACACACATCAAGGCCATTGCGTTTAGGTAAGTTGATATCAAGAATGACCACGTCGTAGGCTTGTTCCCGAATTAAACGCAAAGCGAGTTCACCGTCTGCGGCATGATCGCAGCGCACATTGTCCAATTCGAGAAAATCAATAATAGCCGCAGCTAAGTCCAGGTCGTCTTCCACTAGCAATAACAGCATATTTGATCACTCCTAAGACGAAATTTGTGTGGGGGAAAGTCGTAGCTTTAACAAACGAGTACCCTCGGTTATATCATGCTTTATCATCAACATTGCAGGCATTAGAACCAAGGTGATTATAGTAGCAAACAAGATACCATATCCTAACGAAGCGGCGGCCGGGATCAAAAATTGTGCCTGCAATGATGTTTCACTTAATAGCGGTGCCAGCCCAGCAAACGTGGTTACTGACGTAAGTAGTACTGCGCGCAATCGACCAGTACACGCCTCAACAATAGCATCATTCACGCGCTTAGAATGATTGCGAACAAGGTCATTGAATCTCGACACCAACAATAAGCTGTCATTAACCACGACACCGCTTAACGCCAAGATTCCGTTGAGCGACAAAATACTAATGGTCAGATCATTTAACCAGTGGCCAAGAATAGCGCCAACAATACCAAAGGGAATGGCTAGCATAATGATTAATGGCTGTGAGTATGACTTTAGTGGAATTGCAAGTAGCGCATAGATACCAACCATGGCCAGTGTAAACATTGTACTCATGGAACTGGTTGTTTCTGCTTGCTCTTCTGCCTCGCCAGCAAAGTCGATATCTAAACCTGGATACCGAGCTTTCAGGTCTGACACAATGCCATTGTTGAGTTGTGCCACCAATACGTTAGATGGCACTACGTCTTTATCCACTACTGCAGTAATGTAAGCCGCCCGTTGTCCATTGATGCGAGTAATGTCGGTTGGCTGATAGACGGTTTCGACCGTCGCAACATGTTTCAAGGGCACCACTGTGCCCTGAGGTGTTCTAACGTTTGCCTGTTCGATATCCGCTAAGGTTTGTCTATCTTCAAGCGGGTAGCGCACCCGTACTTTTACTTCGTCGTCTTCCCGTTGAAAACGTTGAACAATGGCACCACCAAAAGACTGAAGTACTTGATTTGCGAGCGTAGAAGTATCCATTCCCAGTGCCCGACCTTGCTCCGAGAGAATGAATCGATATTGCGGCTCACCTAAGTCTAAATTATGGTCTATGCCACTGACGCCGTCGATAGACTGCAAGTGTGCAAGGAAGTCATCACCAGCAGACTTAACCAAATCGCTATCCCACGATTTCAGTTCCACTTTAAAGTTGTCGACCATTTCCATTTTTGAGAGGACTTTAACTTTCTTCGCCCCTTCTAATTGACCAATGGCACGCTGCCAACGCTCAGCAAACTCTGCGGTTGAATAACCTGCCGCCTTATCAAGTTCAATTCTAACCGTTCCGTCACTATCCCCACTGGCGATAATTTGCAGACTGCTGATACCTGATACTGGTTCAGGGACAAATCTAGACAACGAACTGTCTATTGTTATTGCTGCTTGTTCAGCAGCAAGTAGGTTTTTCTGCAATTGCCCATAGCTGGCATCGTTATACATACTGATTTGTACACTAACGGTGTCGCCGGTAATGTCTGGGAAAAACGCCACGCGAACCGCGCCAGTCATAGGCATACCAACTACCAACACAAATACTGCAACAAACCCCATTACAACGGCGTAGCGGAGCCTAACGACGTGATTGATAACAGGCGTGTACACCCGTTTATTAAAACCAGTAAGAGCACTATCTGCCGCGTTTTGAATAGTGGACCACCAGTTTTTCGCCGTCTTTTTATGCGTATCAAGATGCGCTAAATGTGATGGCAAAATGAACTTTGATTCGACTAAAGAAAGTAACAAACAAATGGTTACGACGCTGCCAAATTGCGCATATATCTTACCCAAGTTCCCATCCACGTTTGATAACGCGAGAAACGCAACCACTGTGGTCAGTACACCAAAAACCGTAGGTGCCGCAACTTTCATGGTGCCGCGTATCGTACTGACCACTGAATCGCCTTCTTCTCGTCGTGTGCTGTAAATACTCTCGCCAATGACAACGGCATCATCAACAACAATCCCCAATGCCATAATAAAACCAAAGGTAGTCATCTCATTGATGGTCAAGCCAACAAAGCTGTCGGTCATAAAATACAAGGTACCGAAAAACACAAACGGTAAACCCGCAGCAACCCAAAACGCCACTTTCAAATTGAGGAAAATGGCCAGTACGATAAACACCAACGCAATTCCCGTTAATGCATTGGTTACCAATAGGGACAGTCTTTCTGTAATTAAGGTGCTTTTGTCATACCAACTTGCTATTGATACTCCTTGGGGCAACACATTACTAGATTGCCAGTTTGCGACCACTTGATTCGCTTGTTCGACAATATCAACGACGTCACTGTATTCGTCCATCACAATCTGAATCGCCGCCGCGTTTTGTTGGTTGTATCGCGACAACACAAAGGTGTCTTCTTCAAATGTGTTGCTAACCGTAGCAATGTCACCTACTCGAATAATAGTGCCATCGGCATTAGTCAGCAGTGGAATATCATTGAATTCTTCAGTGTCATATGCCTGCTGGGCAACTTTCAGTCGGACAGATTTGTCCTCGTAACGCAAACTCGTCGTCAACGCGGTTGACGATTCGTTATTGATTGCATTAGACACGTCTGTAATGGTTAATCCATAGGCCTGAAGCCTGGCTTCATCCACTTCAATCGACACCATAGGTTCAGCTTTGGCTTGAATTGACAAATCTCTGATAGCGGGCTGTTGTCGTAAATCACTGCGAAGTCGCTCTGCTAAGCCCTGTAGGGTCGATCTATCAGCATTGCCGTACAATTGCACCCAAATGGCGTGATCTTGTCGACGGGCCTTATCAATGACTGGATTTTCTGCCTCTACGGGAAAGTTGAAAATGGCATCGACATTGGTTTTGACATCAGTAAGGAGCACATCCAAATCATACGTACTCTGCTTCTCGATTGTCACTCGGCTTCCTGTACTATTTGATACTGACGTGATGCGCTTAATGCCTGGAACCGTATCTAAGGCATCTTCAATTTTAATCGCTATGCCTTCTTCAGCTTGAATGGGATCGCCGCTGTCGTAGGTGACAGACACCGTCACGATATCGGGCTCAAGGCTCGGAAATGCCTCCTTTCTTAGTGTGTTTAACGACATTAGCCCTACCAAGATAACGCCGACTAATAACAAGTTAGCCGCGACTGGATTGTGAACAAACCATGGAATAATTCCTCTGTTGTTGTTCATTAGATGGTCTCCTGTTTGGGCGACACTAACATTCCTTCTTGGAAATGACTGAGCGGACGCTTCACAATCTGTCTTATTGCATCTGGAGTAATATCAAGCGGTTTCACATACGACTGTTCACCGATATCAAATGTTCGGTAGGCTTTTGTTTTATGTAATTCTCCATTGCCTTCAACGAACCAAATTTCACCTTGTTGCGAAATCGCTGACGCAGGCACTTCCCAAAGATTGTCTTTTGCTTGGCCCCTAATCTCCGCTTTGACGAATGTTCCGGGATATAATCCGTTGGTTTTGTCAAAAGGATTCGTAACAGAGACAATTAGGGCTCGTTGACGGGTATCGGAGGATAAATGTTGCTCTACTCGTGCGATGGTGCCGTGCCACGTTACTTCGCCACTCGTACTGGTTAGTTTTACGTCATGATGCTGGTATGACAATGTAGTGGGATTAGGAAGGTTTGACCACTGCGCGTCATTTAAAGGAACTCGAATTTCTACTTCGTCAACACTAAATAGCGTTGCAACCTGTGAACCATTTTGCAATACGCTGCCAGGCTGAATGTCTCGAGACACTACCAAGGCGTCAAAAGGGGCGCGAATGGATGTATTGTCCAAATCTCTTTGGGCCTTTGCGACATCCGCTTTTGCACTGGTAACGTTCGCCTTAGCTAACGCTAATTGAGGTGTTCGCAGCACAAGCGGTGATG
Source organism: uncultured Alteromonas sp. (assembly GCA_964454185.1). Taxonomy (GTDB): domain Bacteria; phylum Pseudomonadota; class Gammaproteobacteria; order Enterobacterales; family Alteromonadaceae; genus Alteromonas. The sequence goes on along the minus strand of CAYVST010000089.1, from coordinate 2,670 downwards.
CCGGCTGGCCTTTGATGCCCGAACGGTTCCACTCATTTAACGCTTGGGTAGATTGGCGTTCTTCTTCTAGTAAATTCAATTGCGCTTGTGCAAGCGTTGCTTGCGCGCTGGCCAGCGCTTGGCGGTAATTCGTCGGATCCAGCTGTGCGATAATTGTGTCACGCGGAATGATTTGACCCGCGTTAAAGTCACTTGCCAATGCCGTTATTTTACCTGTTACTTCACTTGTTAATGTGAGCTCTTGCATGGCTCGAGCTTCGCCAAATCCTACAATTTCAGCTTGGTAAGCACCGATGTTGGCAGAAGTCACAGAGATTTCAGGCAAGGCCGATAGCGCAGAATCACTGGTTGCCTCAGCTGCTATTTCTGCCGCTACGGCAGGTTTAGCTGGCCCCATTCGCGTGGCATTAAAGCTGAGAGCAGCCAGAATACTTAGGGCCGATAGGCCAGTGACGATGAACGAAGATGTTTTAAATGGCATTAGCTTGCTCCTAATCCTAACGCAAGACCCATATCAATTCGATTGGTCAAACGGTTGTAGGTGGTTTGAATCAGTTGAGATTGCAAATCAAATGTTTGCTGCTGGGTATTGAGTAAATCGAAAATGTCGACCAGACCTTGCTGGTATTTTTCTCGATATGATGCGTAGCTTCGCTGTGCACTAGCGACAGCATCTTCAAGATGCATTTGCTGGGCTGCGAGTGCATTTTCCTGGGTCAAGGTATTCTCTACTTCATTGACCGCTGTTAACAAGGTGTCTTGATAGGCCCATACCTGTTGCGCCAAGGTATACTCTGCGATGTCAGACTGCGCCCGCAAGCTGCCACCTTGAAAGAGTGGAGCTGAAATTTGCCCTAAAATTTGCCAAATAGGGTCGGTGAGTAATGAGGATAAGGGCGAGGAAGCGACATCGGTTAGGTTTGCACTCAACGATATTGAGGGTAAAAGCGCTTTGTAGGCTGCATCGGTGCGCAATGATTCAGCCTGAATAGCAAAGAAAGTTGCGCGAACATCCGGTCGATTCGAAAGATTTTGTATGCCAATTATCTCAGTCGGCATCAGAACATCCGGAAACGCCAACGTACTGTCTAGCACTTCAACCTCTGCATTAAAAGCGCCAAGTAAAACATTGAGAGAACGCTGAGCTTCTGTCTTTTGCTGATAGTAACTCGATACCGTCGCTTGGGTTTGCGATACTGAAGCGCGGGCATTGTCGAGGGATTCTAGCGTTTCCAACCCAGAGCGATAACGAGATTCAATTAAGAGTAGATTCTGTTGCTGATTTTCAAGACGTTGCTCTTCGATATCAACAAGTTGAGTGCGTAAGGCCAGCGTTAACCAACCTCTCATGACATTAGCCACGAGCGCGTTTCGCACTTGTGCAATCTCTTGCTCGGCGGTCATTACGTCGAATTCAGCCGCACGGCTTTGATCATTGAGCTTTTGCCATAAGTCTAGTTCCCAACTGACGCTGATGTTACTGGTATAGTCGTTTTGTTCGACACCCTCGGTTCGTTGTGACGAAAACCCGGCATTCACATTAGGTAGCTGTTGCGCTGACGTCACCGTTGACTGTCGATAAGCAATATCTAACGCAAGCATGCTTTGCTGCAATTGAGGGTTTTGACGCAGTGCCAGTACAAGATAGCTATCTAGTTCGGGAACACTAACTAGAGACTGCAAGGTCGTCTTTCTTGCTTTACCTTGCTCTAGGTTCGTTCCGATAGTGTCTATGGCGCTCGCCAATCGCGCGTCAATGTTGCTGAGTTCACTAAGGTGTGATGTTGACTTGTCTAGCGTGACACAACCAGATGTCGCAATAGAAAGTGCTACAACGATGGGTGACGTAATTTGACGTAGTGTTGAGGATTTCATTTGGCCGCTCCAATTTTTATAGGAGCATCATAGAGCGGCCTAGGTTAAGGGAGGGTTAACGGTCTTCTAGGCGGTTGTAATCTAACAAGCCACCGTCAATGACATATTGAGATTCAGACCAAGTAATTAGTGAATCGCTGAAATGCCAAAAGTTTGGGTTTGTGCGACGAACCCCTACGTTATCTATCAGCAATTTGTAGTCATTTTCCGTTTCCATTCCATAAAGCTGTGCAATGGTTTGTTCAAGTTGAGCGCTTTTTAGCTGCCAAAATGCATCCGGATAGCTGCCTAACAACCCGTGCACTATGGTCACTGAATCGTCTGACGTGTTGCGATTTTCGTCCTCTTCAAACAGGCTGTTTACATTGAAGTGTGCGCTGTTGCGCAAGATGGTAAATACGTCAATATCATCGGGCTTTTCATCGTCTCTGACTACTACAATTGTCGTTTCTGGCAATAACGTAGCCTGCTGAGCAGGCAAACGATCAACTGATGCTAATATTTCAAGCTGAGCGTTATCTAGAATGCTGCTTTTAAATTTGTTTTCAGCGGGTTGGACATACGCTAAATGTTTGGCAAGCATATCATAAAGCTCTTTTTGCGGTGTTGACGTGGTGTAAGTTATACCGCTTTGTTGATTGAAATCATTGATGTCGCCTTCAAGATATTCTGTTAGCTCTGGACCTGCATTTTGATACCATTTTGCGAGCAGTGGTTTTCGGCTGTCTGCGGGTAACAATGCCAAGAAGTTCGACTCACCTTCCATTCGCAAAAAGTCCATATACAAGCGGGTCA
>CAYVST010000088.1:0-15102 GCA_964454185.1 uncultured Alteromonas sp. | reverse complement strand
CAATAGGCAGTTCTACTTGCGAATAAAGCCCTGTAAGCATTAAAACTATAGAAGGTAAAACAATAAGTACTGAGCATAGTGTTAGCAAAAATATTTGGTCGATTGCAGGCGAAAGACAAAAGCCAGGATGTGGTGAAGCGTCAACAGAGCGGGGCCGTGTCACTATGGAAAGACACGGGGCAAGTGTATTACCTTGAAAATACGCTTAAACTTACTTACCAGTCTAATGCCGGCGCTATTACTTTAGAAAAAATAGCACTAGATGACTTACCTGAAATATTGCTTCAACTCCAAAGTGTCGATGCAAATTCTCCGCTTGCAAGAAAGGAAGTGGCAAACCAAACCGACGCGTTTAGCGTCAGTGTGTGTGGCGTTACGTGGCAAACGTCGGAAAATGGCGATAGCGTGCGTATCAAGGCCCTGCCCGAAGCGGCTGCTCTGCGAAGCCCAAGTGCATGTTTTACTAAGTCTCAAGCCATATTCAAACACGCTTTCATGCTTGAGCATGATGATTTACTTACACCAATTTCTTCTTCGAATAAGCCTGGGGTATTTATTTATAACCGAATTTCAATTGGGGATTTCACCAAGCAAATAGCCCGCGCTAATGCTAGGTTAGCACCTGCACAAAAAGCCAAAGTAGCCATTGGACAAGATAATTTTTCTTCTGCCTTTACCGAGCATGAACAATCTGCAATCGAGCAATTTGTACATCCAGACAATCCTCGCAATGGTTTACTTGAATTAAGCGACAGTGAAGGAAACGCCCCCGCTTTTGAAAAAGATCTGCGCTAAAACTAGCCGCGTAATACAATGCAAACTGCGTTTGTCAGCGCTCACATAAGAGTTTCTGTGTCAGGCTGGCAAACAATCACCTTTTAAAATAGGGGAATGATCAATAAAGATGACTTCCGACAGAGAGGTTTTACGTTTGCGAAGAAAAGGTTTAGTGACGTCTACCATTCTATTATTGCCTATTGCTGCAGCGGCATTGTCTTTAAGCATATTTGAGCTTTTAAGTATGAAAACAGTGTCGATAGACCCCAAGTTAAAAGAGATTTCGGGCATAGAGTTTGACAAATATAAACGTCTTTGGGCCATAAACGACAGTGGCGATGGCCCTATTTTGTATATGTTAAATGATGACGGCAGCGTTTCGCGCGAGGTCACAGTTAGCAATGCGAAAAACGTTGATTGGGAAGACATGACGCAAAACCAATTTGGGCACTTTTTCTTAGGTGATTTTGGTAACAATGACAATGAACGCCGTTGGTTAACAATTTATAAGATAGAAAACCCTATTGATATTAAAACTGATTCTACTGAAGCCGAAATTATCAAGTTTACTTATCCCCAGATGGCAAAGGGGATAATAGCGCCTGAAGACAAGAATTACGACTTAGAGGCTTTTGTTGAGTTTAATCGACACCTTTACTTGTTCACCAAAAATCGCACCAAGCCATTTGATGGGATTACGAAGTTGTATAAAGTTGGCGACCATGCAGCAAATTTTGATGCACAGCTCATAGGCGAGTTTCGAACTTGTACCACACTAGAAAAGCTATGTTGGATTACCTCCGCTGCAATAAGCCCTGATAGAACAAAGCTTGTATTATTAGATTCAACTAGCCTTTGGCTTTTTGAAAACTTCACAGGTGACAACTTTTTCAACGGTGATGTATCGCGCATCGACCTGGGTATTGTGACACAGAAAGAAGCGGTTACGTTTTATGATGACAATACCTTGGTGTTTACAGACGAAGAGTTCAAGGGGCTTGTCGGTGGAAATGTTTATGAAGTTAAGCTCGACCAAGTTAAGCGGAACGTGATTAAATATGGCTCTGATATCAGACATACTCAACAAACAAAGCAGTAGAATTATATGAAGTTTAGTCCATTGCTCTCAGAGCTTATACAAGCACTAACCTGTTTACCAGGCGTTGGCACCAAAAGCGCACAGCGTATGGCATTTCATTTGTTGGAGCGCAATCGAACTGGGGCTATTGATTTAAGTAACGTTCTACACAATGCCATGGAGCATATACATCACTGCAAACGTTGCAGAACGTTTACCGAAGATGAGCTATGCGATATTTGTCGGCATCCAGAGCGTGAGGCGAGCGGGTTATTGTGTATCGTTGAAAGCCCTCAAGATGTCTTGGCTATTGAGCAAACCCTAAGCTATAAAGGGCAATATTTTGTATTAATGGGGCATTTGTCTCCTATCGATGGAGTTGGGCCTCAAGAAATAGGGTTAGATGAACTAGAGCGCAGGCTAGAAGCTGGTGGAATCAATGAAGTGATCCTTGCGACTAACCCAACGGTAGAGGGCGAGGCGACGGCGCACTATATCGCGCAGTTGTGTGCGTCTCATAACGTAGAGGCATCGAGAATTGCACATGGCGTTCCTGTTGGCGGAGAGCTTGAGTATATTGACGGTAATACCCTGACTCATGCGTTCTCTGGTCGTCGTAAGCTTTAACACAAGTAAACGCAATTCTTAACTAGCGTTTATTGGGCGGTTTGTGCAGCGCAAGCCGCGCCTTTAGTGAATTTTTCCCTCATAACGAATAATTTTTCGTTCTAAACATTGAAAAACATCCCCAGTGTCCTCACCTCGCTTACTGTATCAGGATCCAATTCAATGAGGAGATTTCGGATTATGGCTGAAGCAGCCCAGAAAGAAACCCACGGTTTTCAAACAGAAGTAAAACAGCTTCTTCACCATATGATTCACTCTTTGTATTCCAACAAAGAGATTTTCCTGCGGGAGCTCGTCTCAAATGCAGCAGATGCTGCAGATAAATTGCGCTTTCGTGCACTAGAAAACGACAGCCTTTATGAAAATGATGGCGACCTTAACGTTAAGCTTAGTGTGGATAAAGCAGCAAATACGGTCACCATTACCGATAACGGTATTGGTATGACACGCGATGAAGTGATAGCGAACTTAGGCACTATTGCTAAGTCAGGAACAAAAGATTTCTTTAGCAAGCTTTCTGGCGACAGTGCAAAAGACTCACAGTTAATTGGTCAGTTTGGTGTAGGTTTTTATTCTGCATTCATTGTTGCCGATAAAGTAACAGTTCGCACTCGTGCTGCAGGTGCTGATGCGTCTACAGGTGTAGAGTGGGTATCTGATGGCGAAGGTGAATTCACTATTGCCGAAATCAATAAACCTGCTCGTGGTACTGAGATAACACTTCATCTTCGTGAAGATGAAAATGAATATGCTGACGCATGGCGCTTACGCTCTATCGTTAGTAAGTATTCTGATCACATCAGCATCCCCGTCCAGATGTGGAAGGACGAAGTGCCTGAAAGTGAAGGCCCTGACGGCGAAAAGATAGAAGCACAGCCAGGCGAATGGGAAGTTGTGAACAAGGCTACTGCGCTTTGGACGCGTGAAAAGTCAGACATTTCTGAAGACGAATACAACGAGTTTTATAAGCATATTTCACATGACTTTGCAGACCCACTAGCCTGGGCGCACAACAAAGTAGAAGGTAAAACAGAATATACAAGCCTGCTTTATGTTCCTTCTAAAGCGCCATTTGATATGTGGAACCGCGATCAAAGCCATGGATTGAAACTGTATGTACAGCGCGTGTTCATTATGGATGACGCAGAGCAGTTTATGCCGACATACTTGCGATTTGTGAAGGGCCTGTTGGACAGCAATGACCTTCCGCTGAACGTGTCGCGTGAAATCCTTCAAGACAACAAGATAACACAAGCACTTCGCCAAGGCTGCACCAAGCGCGTATTGCAGATGCTTGAGAAAATGGCTAAGAACGACGAAGAAAAGTATCAGTCGTTCTGGAATGAATTTGGCAATGTGTTGAAAGAAGGTCCTGCTGAAGACTTCAGCAACCGCGAGAAAATTGCTGGTTTACTTCGTTTCGCCTCTACCCATAGCGACTCTGATGCGCAAACCGTTTCTCTGGCAAACTACATCGAGAGAATGAAAGAAGGCCAAGACAAGATTTACTATGTTACTGCAGATAGCCTGCAAGCAGCAAAGTCTAGCCCGCACCTTGAAATTTTCCGCAAAAAAGGCATCGAAGTACTACTCATGGGCGAGCGTATTGATGAATGGCTAATGTCACATCTTACCGAGTTTAATGAGAAACAGTTTGTATCAATTGCAAAAGCAAACTTGGATTTAGGCGACTTAGAAGACGAAGAAGCCAAAAAGGCGCAAGAAGATGCAGAAAAAGAAGTTGAAGGGGTGCTGGAAAGAGCGAAAAGCGCACTAGGTGATAAAGTTATTGACGTCAAATTTACGCATCGCTTAACCGACTCACCTGCGGTAATTGTTGCAGACGACAACGGCATGACTACCCAAATGATGAAGTTAATGCAAGCGGCCGGGCAGACTGTACCTGACGTGAAATATCATTTTGAACTTAACCCAGAGCACAGCCTAGTTAAGCTGTTGGCTGATACACAAGACGAAGAGCTCTTTAGCCAGTGGGTTGGTGTGCTATTTGACCAAGCCGCGTTGTCAGAACAAGGCAGCCTTAAGGATCCGTCTAGGTTTGTTCAGAACTTAAACACGTTGCTAATGAAGTTAGCAAAATAAGGATGTGAATCGATAGGTTTACAGTAAAAAACGGGCATCATGCCCGTTTTTTTATGCCTAAACCCTGTAGTTTGCATTTTTCATTGTGCTATATTCGTTGTGATTACTGGTTTTAGTGACACCAAGTGAAATGTAATTTTCACAAAAGCGAAAAATGCGACAGCGAATGATAACTTTTGCCTATAAGCTGAGCATATATTCGCCATTAGTCTTAGAATTCACGTAACGGTGCTCCTTACACTTGTCACCTAAGTGGACAATGTGTAAAGTGCCCGAAGTAAAAAAGTTCAAAAATCATAAGCGGAGAACGCACTCATGCGAATCATTCTTCTCGGCGCTCCTGGCGCGGGTAAGGGCACACAAGCTCAGTTTCTAATGGGCAAATACGGCATACCTCAAATTTCTACAGGCGATATGCTTCGTGCAGCAATCAAAGCAGGCACAGAGCTTGGTCTACAGGCAAAGCGTGTAATGGACGAGGGTAAATTGGTTTCTGACGAAATCATTATTGGCTTGGTAAAAGAACGTATTGCTCAAGACGACTGTAAAGACGGTTTCTTGTTAGACGGTTTTCCACGCACAATTCCTCAAGCTGATGCGATGAAAGAAGCGGGCGTCTCTGTTGATCATTGCATTGAGTTTGATGTGGCAGATGACGTCATCGTTGAGCGCATGGGTGGTCGCCGTGTGCACCCAGCATCGGGTCGTGTTTACCACGTGGTGTATAACCCACCAGCAGTAGAAGGTAAAGACAACGAAACAGGTGATGACCTTATTGTTCGTGACGACGACAAAGAAGAAACAGTCCGTAAGCGTCTTGCAATCTATCATGAGCAAACTAAACCGCTTGTGAACTATTACACTGCCGAAGCAGATGCTGGCAATTGTGCTTATCACAAGCTAGATGGAACGCGTCCTGTTGAAGAAGTAAGCGCGGAACTTGCAGACCGTTTGGGTTAATTGCTAATTCAAGAAGATTGTAAAAAAGCCGCGAATTCGCGGCTTTTTTGTGGCTTGTATCTTGTAAAGCAATCGCGTTTAATACAGAAGATGTGGGTGTTGAACAATTGCCGCGATGCGCAATAACGTTCACGCTTACTACTTTAGATAACAATAACATGTGGAGAAGACCATGGTTTTGCCAATTACGGCGTTTTACGCGAGTTTATTAGGAATTTGCTACCTTTATTTGTCATTTCTCGTGATTGGCGCGCGTAGACGAAACAAAGTAGGGATTGGCGATGGTGGTCATGAGGACCTTAGTCGTTTAGTAAGAGCACACGGCAACTTTAGTGAATATGTACCAATAACGCTGATTATGATTGCGTGTTTTGAGGCTAACACTGGGCAGATGTGGGCGGTGCATGCACTGGCCAGTGCATTATTATTTGGGCGTGTTCTACATGCCTATGGACTTGGTAAACACTCAGGTGTGAGTTGGCAGCGATTTGCTGGAATGATACTGACGTTTTTAGCGATGCTTTGTGCTGCTGTGGGCAACCTAATATTGGTACACTTTGGTTTGTAAACCTTGCCACTAAAAAACGCCCAATAATGGGCGTTTTTTAATTGTCAGCCAATTGTACACAAAATAAGATTAATATTTGCCATCGTTAAGTGTGTTACTCAAGCGCAACGAACATTCTCTCTGCACGTGGCATATAGAGGTTATCCTTGTCCACAGAAAAGGCGATAGACGTCGCTTTTCCACGTACCTCTGAGATAGGGAAAAAGCCATAAAACCTTGAATCGACACTGTTGTTTCTATTGTCACCCATTGCCAATATATGGCCACTTGGCACCATCACTTCATTAAAGCTTTTTACTGGGCTATCGATCTCATTCAATGCAACTTTACGAGAGCTATCGAGCAATTCTTCTTGGTAAATTGTCGGCGTTATTGGCGTTAAGCGTGATGTTTCGCCGTTTATACTCAGTCTATTGTCAGAGAGAGACACTGTATCTCCGGGTACAGCGACGACACGCTTAATTAATCGGTTCTTCGCGGCAGCGCTGTCAATGATGACGATATCACCTCGTTGGATGTCACCTGTATTGTAAAGCGCAATATCAGTGAAAGGCACCGCTAATGTGTAGGCCATTTTATCAACAACAACGCGGTCACCTACTTGGATAGTTGGCTCCATCGAGCCGGACGGAACGTGATACCAATCTGCTACGCTACTACGAAATGAAAACATCAGTACAATGAGTAAAATAAAAGGCAAATTTTCTTTAAACTGCTTTTTTATTGACGCCATTTTTCTAGGTTCCCTTTGGTGTTAATGGTTTTCATGATAGACCCTTCCCGAAAGAGGGCGTTCAGTTGAAAATGTAACACCATATTTCTCAACTACAGTGTGAAAACGCGCAAAATATCGCTCTACGGTGTCTCTCTTAAAGTAAGTGATTGAATTTAAAAGGCTTGATTGAGAGTGATGCTAGTGAGGAGTGGGGCGTTGGTTTTTAACCGCTGTGTTCACTCAACTAACTATGTGGCGTGCTTACGGGGTTTGTGATAATTCTTAACGTTTTATGGACAAATGAAGCGGAACCATGTTTAAACGCTCTAAAATTTTCACTGCTTTTGCGGCTATTGCACTTGTCGCTACTGTAGCAAGCTGCAGTCAATCAAAAACCTCACAATCGACTGTGTCTCAAGCAGACACGGCTCAAAGCGAAAGCGGGGGAGCAAATACTCCCGTATTCGATGTTGAATTTGAGCGATTTACACTCGAGAACGGGTTAACTGTTATTTTACACGTTGACCGTTCTGATCCGGTAGCTGCTGTGGCATTAACTGCTCACGTCGGTTCAGCAAGAGAAAAGGAAGGGAGAACTGGCTTTGCCCACTTGTTCGAGCATTTGCTGTTTCTCGAGTCAGAAAACTTAGGGAAAGGTGGGCTTGATAAATTAAGTGCACGTATTGGCGGCTCTGGGGCAAATGGCTCGACAAGCAGGGACAGCACCAACTATTACCAAACGGTTCCTATTGATGCGCTAGAGAAAATGATTTGGGCTGAGGCCGATAAGCTTGGCTACTTTATTAATACCGTGACAGACCCTGTACTTGCGAAAGAAAAACAGGTGGTAAAAAATGAAAAACGTCAAAGTATTGATAATCGCCCTTATGGTCACAACCAATATGTGATTGATAAGAACCTGTATCCCAATGAACACCCATATAGCTGGCAAGTGATTGGTTCGTTAGAAGACCTACAAAATGCTACGTTAGGTGATGTTAAAGAGTTTTTTAAACAGTGGTATGTACCTAATAATGTGGTCTTGACTATTGCCGGCGATATAGATGTTGCTCAAACTAAAGCGTGGGTTGAACACTACTTCGGTGAAATCCCTGCAGGTAAAGAGATTCAAGCTTTAGCGCCGCAGTCAGCTTCGCTGGACAAAACGGTAAAAAGATTTCATATCGATAACTTTGCACAAGCGCCCATGCTCACCATGGTTTGGCCGACCGTGCCAGAATATCATCCTGACTATTACCCATTGGCAGTGCTTTCAGAGTACCTTGCCCAAGGTAAAAATGCCCCGTTGAATAAAGTGTTAATCGATGAAAAGAAGCTGACCAGCAATGTCTATATGTATGGGTATGATTCTGAAATAGCCGGTCAAATGCAGCTTCAGGTTATGGCCTTCAACGATGTTAATCTGAATACAGTGGCCGCAGCGGTGCAAGATGCTTTTACTGAATTTGAGAAATCAGGGATCGCTGAAAAAGACTTAGCGCGAATTAAGGCTGGGCAAGAAACTGGCTTTTATCAAGGCTTGTCGAGCGTGCTTGGTAAAGGTTTTCAGCTAGCGCAGTATGAAATTTTTGCCGGCGGTGCGCAGTATATTAGTGAGGATGTTAAAAAGATCCTTGCGGTTTCTGCTGACGACGTAATGCGCGTTTACAACACCTATATTAAAGATAAACCATTTATTGCCACGAGCTTTGTGCCAAAAGGGCAAGAGTTGTTAGTCCTTGAAGGCTCTACTAAGGCGGCAGTTGTCGAAGAGAGAATTGTCGCTGGTGCCGAAGAGAGCTTTGACGCATCTATCGTCGCACAGTATGAACGCACGCCTTCTCGCTTTGATAGAAGTAAAGAGCCGCCGTATGGCGAACAAATTACCATTACGCCACCCACAGTGTGGCAAGATACGCTAGATTCGGGGATTCACATAGCGGGTATTGAAAATGATGAAGTACCGTTGGTGTCGTTCGAGCTAAGACTTGAGGGGGGCATGTTGCTCGACCCAATGGGCAAAACAGGTGTGGCCAACTTATTGTCGAGTATCTTGCTAAAAGGCACGGCTGACAAAGCGCCTGATGTGTTAGAACAAGAGATTGAAATGCTCGGCGCGTCGCTAGATGCTGAGGCCACTGAAAGTGCAATCATTATTAGTGGTACGGCACTTTCAAAGCATTTCGATGAGGTGATGGACATTGTCTCTGAAGTCATTCTTTCTCCGCGTTTTGATGCAACAGAGTTTGATCTCGCCAAAGATGACGTCATCAACGAAATCAAGCAAATTAAGGCAAACCCTGGTGCTATTGCGTCTGTAGAGTTTGGGAAACTGTTATATGGTAATGAGCATCCTCTAGCCCAACCGATAATAGGTTCTCTTGAGAGCATAACGTCAATTGAATTAAGTGATCTATCGGCATATTTTGACAAGAATATTACGCCAACCTTAGCGAAGCTGCACGTTGCAGGTGATGTTTCTCAATCTACAGTAAGTAATGCACTTATTGCCTTGAATAAGAACTGGCAGTCTAAGGAAGTCACGTTACCTGAAGTGGTACAGCCGTCGTTGCCACAAAAGGCCAAAGTCTACTTCTACGATGTTCCAGATGCCAAGCAGTCAGTGTTGTATTTTGGCCATTCTGCGCCATCTGTGTCTCATCCAGACAGCTATCGTGCTGGCGTAATGAATTATCGTCTAGGTGGCGGTGGTTTTGCATCACAGCTCATGCAGGAATTACGTGAAAACAAGGGTTATACCTATGGTATCTATTCAGGGCTTTCTCGTGATAAGAATACGGGGGAATTTGCACTTAGAAGTAGCGTTCGCACCAATGTCACCCTTGAGGCCATTGAAGCAATTCGAGATATTTTGTTGTCGTTTGGTGAAGCATACTCTGCACAAGACTTGGCCGTAACAAAAGGTTTTACGCTTAAGTCCAATGCGCGCGCATTTGAAACGCTTGGGGCAAAGCTTAACGTAGTGGGTAATATTAGTGGCCTTGGATTTGACGACGATTATGTCGCTCAGCGAGAGCAAGAGGTAAAGGCGTTAACTGTGGATGATATGAAACGCTTGTATAACGATTACGTTCATCCAGACCAAATGATTTACTTGGTGGTAGGTGATAAAGCAACCCAACTTGAGCGTTTAGAGGCGCTGGGTTTAGGCACTCCTGTGCTGTTAAACCCTGACAAGCCTTAACCGGCTTATCGTCGGTAACCCCAAAATTTAAATCCCTAAACTAAAACGGGCTCCTGCAACTTCAGGAGCCCGTTTTTTTATTAAAGCAATATAGATTTCGACCATGTCAGCATGCGCAAACGCATGCTTTAGTCATTACTGCTGTTCACCTTCTACAGGGCGTGTTAATAACATAGATGCAACAGGTGCTTCAGCAAGATAATCTTCAAATTGAAGGTGAGGCGCTATATCAAGCAAATAGGGCATAGTGTTTTGTTGGAACCCCCAAACTTGCTCAACTAACCCGTTATTCGTGGTTGTGGCAATCGTATCTCTTGCATAGGCGTTGTTGCTCCACCTTGTTTCGCCCAATATGGTTTCACTGGTGTTGCCTACAGTATTCGTTAGGCTGGCAGACTTTATCCCCATCGCATTGGTAAACGTATTGTTTTCTACAAAAACGTTAACCTCACCATAATTCCATTGACTTAGCACTATGTCGTCTCTCATAAGATACGAGACATTTACATCACTATTGGTTGAGTGGACAAGATTGTTCTGTAATGTAAACGATGTTAACGCAAAGGTGAGGTTAAAAAGGTACGTGTTGTAAGTGTCGGCATTAAGCAATACGAGGTTATTCGCAAAGCGTACACGTCCATTAGAACCACCAGAGCCGTCATTTCCAAACCTCGCTACAGCGAAATCTTTGTTCATTACAATCGTGTTGCCAACGACGTCTTGGTTTGTCACATTTACGGTTCCCATGCCAGGGCCAATCAATTCAATTGCATACCTTGATTGCTCAATATCGCTTACTTCAATCCAGTTGTAGTAGAGTTCAGTTCTTTCTGCTCTGGACTTAATACTATTGCCTTTATTATTGTGTAAAAAGGCACGTTCGATGCGCAGCACGCTACCAGGAAATCTGAATTGGTCTGTCGCGATATAGATAGGGTGGCCCCATTTTGCCGTTGGGTCGGGAAGGCCGCCCGCGTTTGTTACTTCTGTATCGTAAATTGATATACTTCCAGAGCCTGCATCTGTTCCCATGATGCCAATATGAGGGCAATTATGTATGAAAGAGTCTCTGATAGTGATGTTGTCTGATTCATGTCTTATACAAATGTATTCACCACCTGTGACTTCTAGGTTGCTCAATTCAATTGAATGAGAGTTCCTCAGTCCAATGGTCCACTTCCAATCATTGTGATTGCCAATAAAACGTGGTTTTTTCCCATTAACTGTTACACCAACAATTTTTATCGGGAGTTCAGGCGTTCCACTGACGTTTGTTAAGATGAAAGGCTCATAATCTGCGTCACCAATTACTTCAACAGTATCACCTGCTACCAATAGACTTGCTATTTCCTCTATTTGCCTGTGGCTTTGTGAAGGGCCAATGCGCCAGGTTTTAGGCAGTCGAGCGGTGTTTTCAGTTTGAATAGCCCAGTTCAAATAAAAAACATTGCTATCTATCGCTTCAGCGCCAGGGACAACCGCTGCTCGTACACTTTTTGTCTGGTTATAACCATTGGGCGTTGTTGTAGCAATTACCACTTTATCGCCATTTGCTACTTCGCTTTCTTGTTGTGTGAAGGGCTGACCATTTACAGAAAACCAACTATTGTCGTGACTGTGTAGGGTCATTGTTGTTTCTAAACCCTCGAAAACTATACACTGTGAATAAAGCTCGCTATTTATGGGTTGATAAATTGAGGCAGGTAAAGCTGATGCGTCAAAATTTCTTAAATCGTTAACTCTCAGGTGGAAAGAAGAAGGACGACAAGTTTCGAACATTGCGTCTGTGACTTCGTATGATGCTGTCCCACCATTTGAAGGGGAGGTGTTGTCGTACTCAGTGATGTTGTTTTCAACGACCCACTTAACTTCAGTTGTTCTCGAATCAAATTCGTCCCATGTTGTTTTAAGGGTAAACCAAGAATAACTGAAGCCGGGCGTTGTAAAGTCATATACAACCTCTGCGACATCACCGTAATGGAGCTCAATGATTTCTTCTTCGACTAGGTTGTCGTTTACGAGCACTTTGACGTGTCTTTGTTGAGGCGTTAGCTTAAGTACAGAGTCAGGTTCAGCATTTACCACACATTGTGAAACTGCTTGTGAAGATTCGTTGCTTGTAACGGTGTGAGGAAGAATACCACTATTGCTGTTCGCTTTGTCCAAAACGTAGCAATCTGATAACTGTGTATAAGAATCATTGGACTTGTTGCCGACAAACCATTGATAGTACGTAGTTGATATAGAACCGCTTTCAAGCTCTTGCTGAAGCGTTAAACGATCCAATAAAACATCACCAGAAACCGATGGTGTGTTACTTCTAAGTGATATGATGTCACCATTGTTAATGACACGTGGCTCTGAAGAGTATTCTCCATAGTTTATTGAGAACTCACCAGCGCGCTGCATCGTTGCCGTTACAGGAACGGGAAGGTTGGTTACTTCGATACACTGTGAAGTCGCTACTTCACCTGGCTCATGGTATTTGTTCGCAGGCAATTCGAAAACGTTTAATCGCTGTCGATAGTCATCAAATGTAAAATCAGCTACGAAGCAAGCCTGTTCTGGCGCTTGAAAAGCAGTTTGCTCAACCGTTGATAGTGTCCAAGGGTAATACCAGTGTTCGCTTGACTCTGGGTTACTTAAAATGAGTCGCTCCGTGGTTGAAATACCTGCTCTGTGAGGGGTAACAGTTTTTAAGGTGACCGTATCACCGTTTTTAACGATAACAGGGCCATTAACGAAGGCATTACCATTTACAGAGATAGTCGCGCCGCGTTGCGTTGTAGCGGTGAGCTCTGTTTCTAGGTCGGTTAGCGAGACACACGCAGACTCTACTTCAAAACTGCTTTCTTCATGGGCGCTTGGCGTGAAACTGAACTGATGTCTATCTCCCCAGTTGTTGAGTAGACGAACGCTCTTTTCTTCACAGCTTTGTTGTGCGAACGTTGAAAAGCTTGCCAAACATAAAACGCTGGTGATAAGCATATGTTGTTTTGACTTCAAATTATTCAAAATGTAACCATTCATTTTAGACTACTCTGTATAACGGACTTAAGATTTCTGGGTACAAACGACTTATGAATAAGACGATGGCTGCATACCTCGGCCTTGGATTCCAGTATAGCCAATGTGGTGATAAACAACGTATCAAAGGGCGTTGACGGGTATAACCCTTGATACTTTGCTCAGCGACAGTGCTAAAAAAATCAATAAACTAAGCGTTTTTGCTGTAGTAGAGTTTATCGTTTTTCTACACTGAATATAAGCTGGAAACATCAGATTTATTATGACCACAGTGCCACAAAAAGATTCATGAATACGTTAACTTTTTGTGACTGATAAAAGCGTAAAAAATGTGTAACGTTTTTTGGAGACTGTTGCAGGTCAAAGTGTTTCGTAGAGTGACATCTTGCGTTTGAGCCAATTACAAAACAATTCAATACGCTTTTGCTTCGGGGAATGCTCAAGGTAAACAATATGTGATTTCCACCTGACGGGGTGTGGAGTATCTACAGGCACGATAAGTTGTCCTGATTTGATGTATTGACCAATCATCATATCAGACGCCAGCATAACACCTTGACCAGATAGCGCTGCACTTAGTGCTAAATCGCTGGAAGAAACCTCGGTTTTGTTAAGCGGTTTTTGCGACGTATCAACGCGCGCATGCTCAAAGTACGTTTCCCAGTTAACCCTGTCGCTTAAAGGTAATGCAAGTAAACGAGCGTTCACTAGGTCCTTTATGCATGTCAATGGTCTACCCTCAGCGAATGCGGGGGCACAGACTGGTACAACGCCATTCTCTCCAATTTTTTCAACAACTAAACCATCCGCTCTAAGCGCAGACGTAGAGGTACTAAACCTAATCGCAATATCAACATTACCTTCGTGCAAATCCTCGCATTTGTTTGATGCTTGCACATTGATATTAATTTCTGGATGTATATTGAAAAAATCATAGATATTGGGCAATAGCCAAAGCGCACAGTAGGCCTGTGTAGAGCTTACAGTTAGACTTCCTTGCACGGGTTCTTCTTGTACCTTATTAAGGCCACTTATTATTTCTGAAAACCCTGACTGACATGCATAAAGGAGCGTTTTGCCTTGCGCTGTCAATATCATCTTTCGTCCTTGTCGCCTAAACAAGGCTGCGCCAATGTTGCCTTCAAGCGTTCTCATTTGTTGACTCACAGCCGCTTGTGAGACAAACAGTTCTTCAGCCGCTTTGCTATAGCTTTGATGACGCGCAGCAACTTCAAAGCAGAGAAGGTTATTTAACCACCGCAGTCGTTTGTCCATACCAAATTCATATATAAGTTTAACTTATGTTTTATGTTAGGTTTAATCGTTGGCTAAGTAAAGGTAGTTCAGCGATGCTTGGTGCTTCGGTAAAACACTTTATGGAAGATCTTGCTATGGCTGATAAAAAAATTGACTACACTAGTTCGGGTAAAGTAAAAAAAGCGCTTTCGCGATTGGCGTACCTCAAGCGTCAATGTCTTAAAGGTTTTAATCGCCATCTGTCAAAGGTTGGAGATAAGCTGAACTTATCTAAATGGAGTGCGTTTAAGTAGTGAGCTGTATTACAGCAAGTGCATGGCACAACCTTGTAATGCGCAGGGTATTGTAGCAACGCGCAATGCCAAGGTTGTGCTTACTACATCACTATTTATGACGCTCGCGAAGCACATCAAGTGCATCGTTTAGCGACATGTCGCTAGCTTGAAGTAACACTGTTAGGTGATACAGCAAATCAGCGGCTTCGTTTTTCAGTTCTTCTTTGTCGTGCACGGTGGCGGCCAATGCGGTTTCAACGCCTTCTTCACCCACTTTCTGTGCTATGCGTTTAATGCCTTTGTTATATAGGCTTGCGGTGTAGCTGCTTGTTGGGTCGGCATCCTTACGGGCTGCTAATACTCGCTCTAAGTCTGCAAGAAAGGTAAATGCCGGTGTGTTCCCGTGAAACCAGCAGCTTTCAACACCAGTGTGGCATGTCGGGCCATTAGGGTTGGCAAGTACCAACAGTGAATCTTGGTCGCAGTCGCAGGCAACGCTCACTAAATCTA
>CAYVST010000087.1:0-15146 GCA_964454185.1 uncultured Alteromonas sp. | reverse complement strand
AAGGCAAATTGCAGAAAGAGTGTGTTTACGCATGATGTGTCTCTCGTGTGTTTAATTAAGATGACGCCACTGTACGCGTTTGGGGTAGCAATATATTGATCCAGCGCAAGCTTCATAAGTAACTGAAACACTGCCACTAATATGAGTTGATATAGATCAAAAAGAAACGCCGCATCATAGAGGATACGGCGTAAAACAAGGATTGGTCGCTAAAGACTCATGCTTTCGACTACCATTGTGTGGGTTTAAGCCAGTCAACCAATTTGGCTTCAGCACTCCCCGGCGCCGGTGTATAACAATACTCCCATCTAGCCAAAGGCGGCATAGACATCAAAATCGATTCAGTTCGGCCACCGGTTTGCAGTCCAAATAAGGTACCTCTGTCGAATACCAAGTTGAATTCAACATAACGACCACGACGATACAGCTGAAAATCGCGCTCGCGATCGCCGTAAGCGGTTTGTTTTCGACGCTCGACAATGGGTACATAAGCGTCGATGTAGCCATTACCCACAGCCTGCATAAACGCAAACGATTGTTCAAATCCCCATTCATTCAGGTCGTCAAAGAAAAGACCACCAACGCCTCGCGTTTCATTGCGATGCTTGAGATAGAAGTAATCGTCACACCATTTCTTATATTTTGGATACACTTCTTCGCCAAACGGTTTGCATAGCTTTTTGGCCGTATCATGCCAATGAACGACGTCTTCTTTAAAAGGATAGAAAGGCGTTAAATCGAAACCACCACCAAACCACCAAATCGGGGCTTCACCTTCTTTTTCTGCAATGAAGAAACGCACGTTTGCATGTGAAGTGGGAATGAATGGATTATGGGGATGGATAACAAGGGATACGCCCATGGCCTGAAAATTACGACCTGCTAACTCTGGACGATTAGCCGTTGCTGATGCGGGCATTTGACTGCCAAATACGTGCGAGAAGTTTACCCCTCCCTGCTCAATAACAGCACCATTTTTCAGCACTCGAGAGCGGCCACCGCCTCCCTCTTCACGCTGCCAGCTGTCTTCAACAAATTGGCCTTTTCCGTCAGCAAGTTCTAGCGTCTGACAAATGGTATCCTGCAAATTGAGTAAATAAGCTTTTACCTGCTCAATTACGTCTGCGGCGTTTTTTCCATCTAGTAGTTCTTGTGACATCATGCGCGTATTACCTCTGCACTGTCGCCATCTCGTATTACGCTTGGTTTAGTAGCATTTCCTACTTCACCTTCTACATACATCACTGAGTCAGCAAACACAGCTTTGGCTTCGTTGATAGTTTTAGTTGGGGCCTGCCCCGTAAGATTTGCGCTGGTAGACACCAACGGCTTACCTAACTTGTTACACAGCTCTACCACAACAGGGTGATTGGTAACACGTACCGCAATTTTGTCATGCTGTCCGGTAATCCATTGGGGCGCAGCGGCCGATTTAGGCAAAAGCCATGTATTGGGCCCGGGCCAACTCGAGAAAATGTCAGTACGTCTGTCAGGTCTGATGGCATCATCATTAACATAGGGTAGTAGCTGGCTATAGTTTGCCGCTATCAGAATAACGCCTTTTTCCAGTGGTCGCTGCTTTACTTCTAGTAAGCAATTTACGGCTTTTTCATTGTCAGGATCGCACCCAATGCCCATCACGGCTTCAGTGGGGTAAATCAACAATTTACCTTCGCGAAAGGCCTCTATGATAGGGTCAGCTTCATGTTCACCTTTCGATGTAACAGTAGTGTCGTTCCCATTGTGGAGTTCAGACATGGTGTTCTCTATTTACACGCTGGTTATTTTTTATAGCCACAGGAGGGTTGCGGACACTGCACTTGGCCTTTCTTGTCAATCAGCACCCCCCATCCACATTCAGGACAGGCTTCGTTTACTGGCGTGAAATTTAGCACATAACGACATTTTGGATAATGATTACATGCAAAAAACTGCTTTCCATACTTGTTCGTTCGCGAGATCAAATGCCCTTTTTTGCATTTCGGACAATCGACAAGCGTATCTTCTTGCTGCTTTATTGGTGCAATGTAGTGGCATTCAGGAAAGTTAGTACAGCCAATGAACATCCCAAATCGGCCTTTTTTAATCGCCAAGTCAGAGCTGCATTCTGGACAGGCAACGCCATCAAGCGTTTTTAGCAGAGTAGTCTGTTTATCGTGAAGTGGTTTACTGAAGCTGCACGCAGGGTAACCCGTACAGCCAATAAAAGGCCCTGTTTTACTGTTCTTAATATGCAGAGGTTTGCCGCAATCAGGACAATCGCCAACGCTACCATCTAGCGCATGCTCATGTGCTGAAAACAATGAATGGTCTATTTTGGACATAATAACCTTAAGTGCACTGCCGATTGGCAATGCACTTAGTTTATCACAAACAAAGGTGTGTCGTTACGCGCATTAATGCAACACGCCATCAGGCTCTTCGAAGAGCAAGTCTTCCATTTGTGCGTAGGCTTTTTCCTTTCCAGGTACGTTAAATAGCACCATAAGTACAACCCACTTTAAATCTTCTAAGCAAAACTCATTCGAGTCTATTTCCATAACGCGGTCGATAACCATTTCTCGTGTGGACGCATCTAGCACGTTCACTTGCTCAAGAAACATAAGAAAACCACGACACTCAACATCAAGACGCATTTGCTCTTCGTGGGTATAGATACGACTTAAACTAGTACTGATGCCCTTACAAAAGTACGGCTTTATATCGGTCTCTTGTAGTGCAGCAAGTTTCTCTAACCAGGCGAGGGCTTTGTAAATCTCATCGTGATGAAACCCTGCGCGCACAAGCTCTTCAGTTAACTCATCTTGGTCAACTCGGATCTCAGTTTCACTATGTATGAAGTTTTCAAACAGATACATGAGGATATCGAACATGTTATTTTCCCCTCAATTTAACGTAGCCACCAGGGACAGCGGCTACCAAACCACGCAATTCATATTCTAATAATGACGCCATTGCTTTATCGACAGTAATGGCATTGCGTTGGGCTATGACATCAATAGCGGTGATGTCATAATCCACACTAGCTAATAATTTATCGGTTGCCAAGCTATTCACTTCACTTTTTTCGTTCTCACCAGTCTGAGTCAACTCAAGCTGTTGAGGCACAATAGCAAATTCTTCGAAAATATCGTCGGTAGAAGTCACTAATTTTGCACCTTGTTGAATCAGCCAATGGCAACCTTGTGCATAGGCGTGGAAAATGTTTCCAGGAACCGCAAATACTTCTTTACCTAGATCTGCGGCCAAATTGGCAGTTATCAAGGTGCCGCTCTTTATTTTTGCCTCAACTACCAGGGTTCCCACACACATCGCAGCAATAAGTCTATTTCGTCGAGGAAAGTGCCATGGTTTGGGGCCTACTCCCGGAAAAAACTCTGAAACAACCGCACCTCCTTTTGTCTTTATTCGCGCAAACAATGCGAGATTTTTCGCCGGATAAACCTTATCTGGACCTGTCCCCATAACCGCAATTGTATTTCCCTGCCCTTCCAAACCACCACGATGAGCAGCGCTATCAATTCCCATCGCTAGGCCACTGGTTATTGTGAGCCCATTTATTGACAAGCGTTGTGCGAAGTCTTCAGCTATTTTCTTACCCTGTTCGCTAGCCCGCCGACTACCCACAACGGCAATTTGCTTGTTTTTTAATAAACCTACATTACCTACTACAAATAGAATCAATGGTGGGCTGTCGAGGTGTTTTAGTGAATCAGGATAGGAACTTGATGAGTAAGACACTAAATGATGATTAACATCACTACGCTCCCAATCAAGCGCACGTTTAATGAGATGCGGCGCAATTTGTTGCTTGAGTTTTTCAATATCTGGAAATGCACTATCAGAATTCGTCATCAAGTCGACTGGAGAGCAATGTGAGAGTGATAATGCATGAAGCCAGTGTTTGCTTGCCACCTGCAGTGCCGACGCCATAAAGAGCCAAGCGAGTTTGTTGGACGATACCGTAGGTAAAGATGATAGCATTGCCGCTCCTTGTGCAGCGGCAATGCTAATAGCTGATATTAAGGATTAGCGACGATAAAACCGCGCTTTACGCCTTTATTTGCTCGAGTAATCAACCCATAGCTTGCCGCGTCAAATGTTTTGAATATGATGATTTCACCTACCTTCATCGCAGGCTGCATAACGGTATCTCTGAACCATGCTCCGCCACTACTGGCGCCAGGCTCGTCTACATAGCGCGGCGTTTTCTCATCAATAATGTCTGGCCCTTGAACATAAAGCCCCATAACGGTGCCAGGCTCAACATCAAACGCCCCTAAGTCTATAATGACAACATCGTACTTACCCAAAAGATCATGATCGTGTAAGTCTCCTACCACCCTTCCGCGCTGCGATGTCGACGGTTTCAGTTCCAGACTGTCTGGATACTCAAAACCTCCTTCTAAAATTTTGTCACCGCGTTTAGCTTCTTGGTTAGCATCGTCAATAAACAACAACATGGCATCTTCGGTTTGTCCTTCCGGCACAACAGAGGCCGTAGATACGTGAGTAACCTGCACGCCCAGAATTTCACCTTGAAGACTCGTGATCGTATCTTGCTTTCTTACTACGCGATACTGACTGTTGGTACTGAATTGCTTTTCACCCAACACAAAGTCATCTGATGCAAAACGCACATTGCCATCTTGGTTGCCCAGTATTTTCGGCAATAAATCGTAAGTATTTTCATCAAGGAACGTATGCTGTTTGATAAAGGGTGCAATAGCGTCCCATGCTAATACATCAATAGGAGACGACTTAACGCGTCTATCGGTATTAGGTGAAAGTATCAATGAAGGCTTTTCTCGCTTTACACTCAATACTGGTTCACCGTTGACAAAACCAACAGTGATAACATCGCCAGGATAAATGAGATGAGGGTTGTTTATTTGCGTATTGGTACGCCAAAGTTCAGGCCACAGCCACGGTTCGTCGAGGAACACACTCGCTATTCCCCAAAGCGTATCGCCTTTTTTAACCGTATAAGTTTGCGGCGCACTTTCTTTTAATTGCAAAGCCAACGTGGGCAGTGCTAATAATGCGCAAACGGCGAAAACCACTATCCGACATGTGTTTTTTAATCGCTTTTTCAAATTAACCACCTGCAAATTATTCACTGCCATTTATTGTTGCTTTTTCAGACAATAGCACTATATCGGCATCTATACGTATTGTTGTAGGCTTTCTGGAAAAAACTGCACGAAAGCCCGTGATATACGTTAGAATAGTAACTTAATAAGCACTGTAAAGTGTGCTGGCAATTAGATCGTATATGAATTTATACAGCGAAAAGGTGAAGTAAGCGAGATATGGCAATTTTAGACGTATTAAGTTTTCCTGATGAACGTCTTCGTACGGTGGCTAAGCCGGTAGAAGAAGTGAATGACGAAATTAAACAACTGGTATCTGACATGTTTGAAACCATGAAAGATGAAAATGGTATTGGCCTTGCAGCGACGCAAGTAAATCGCCACGTTCAAGTTGTCGTTATGGATGTATCGGAAGAGCAAAGCGAGCCTCGCGTGTTTATCAATCCAGAAATTATTCGCAAAGATGGCGTAACGATCAGTGAAGAAGGCTGTTTATCTGTGCCTGGCAACTACGCCAAGGTAGAGCGCGCTGAGTCGATAACTGTTAAGGCACTTGATGCCAGCGGTGAAACGTTCGAGCTTGATGCTGAAGGACTTCTTGCTATTTGTATACAACATGAGCTAGACCATTTGAAAGGCAAGCTATTTATTGATTACCTTTCTCCATTGAAGCGCCAGCGTATCCGTAAAAAGCTAGAAAAAGAAGCCCGTTTAGCCGCTAAAGCCTAAGGAAAGTTGTGACAGCTCCATTGAAAGTAATTTTTGCCGGTACGCCGGATTTCGCCGCTAAGCATTTATCTGCACTGCTTGATAGTGAACATGACGTCATTGCTGTATATACACAACCTGATCGTCCAGCAGGTCGCGGTAAAAAGCTTACTGCGAGCCCAGTTAAAGTATTGGGGGAAGAAAATGGAATACCTGTTTATCAGCCCGAGTCACTCAAGGATACGGAAGCTCAGAACGAGTTAGCTGCACTCAACGCTGATATTATGGTTGTAGTTGCATATGGATTACTACTTCCTACTGCTGTACTGCAAGCACCTACACTAGGCTGTATTAATGTACACGGCTCCATACTGCCAAAATGGCGTGGTGCTGCCCCAATTCAGCGAGCAATTTGGGCGGGCGATACCGAGACGGGCGTTACCATTATGCAAATGGATGAAGGTTTAGATACCGGTGACATGTTGCATATTGCTACGCTTCCTATCGAGATGACGGATACCAGCGCTACGCTCTATGAAAAACTTGCCAATTTGGGGCCTTCAGCACTTGTTGATGTTTTAAATACTTTCGAAAGTTTTACGCCAGGAAAACAAGACGATTCTCTAGCTACTTACGCAAAGAAACTTTCAAAAGAAGAGGCTCTGATTGACTGGCGTGACGACGCAGCTCAAATTGAAAGAAACATTCGCGCGTTTAACCCATGGCCTGTGGCATGGATGAAAATTGACGAGCATAATATCAAAGTGTGGTCTGCTGACGTTGTTGCGATAAATGAAGCTGTCTCGCCTGGAACCATTATCAGCGCCACAAAAGAAGGCATTACTATTGCCACAGGCAATGGTGCACTTCGCATTACCTCCTTGCAAATCCCTGGCAAAAAAGCGTTGCCCGCTGCGGATGTAATCAATGCTCGCCAAGCTTGGTTTGAAGTAGGCCGTAATTTGACACAAGTGGATGCCGAGTGAAGCCCTTTCCTCTTCCTAAACAAAAAAACCTACGCGCAGACTGTGCTTGGGTTATCTACCAAATTTTAGAGCAAGGCAAATCGTCAAGAGAATGCCTCGAACGTGTACAACGTCGACACAATGCTCGAGACAATGCGTGGTTACAAGAAATGTCTTTGGGGGTGATGCGACGCTTGCCCTTACTACAGTACTGGCTACGAACGCTACTGGACAGGCCACTAAAGGGCAATAAGAGGGTCATTGAACATCTCATTTTGTTAGGCCTTTACCAGCTGAATTTTTCTCGAGTGAGCCAACATGCAGCCGTAGGGGAAACCGTGGCCGCCGCGTCATATTTGGGTGGTGCAGGGCTTAAAGGGCTAGTTAACGCTGTATTACGTAATTTTGAGCGTGAGGGTCTTGCAACAGTCTCTGTTGATAACCCGATTATTGAAAGCGGCTTACCCAAATGGCTTTATAAGGCAATAGACAATACCTTTGGCGATGAGGCCGATGCGGTACGCACTGCAACAAACGCAATGGCGCCGATATGGCTTCGCGTGAATCGCCAACAAACCTCATTTGATAACTACTGTAATGCGTTAGATAAAGCAAATGTAAGTTACACGCTAAGCGAGCAACACCCTGATGCACTTATCTTGGCAAAACGTGAGGATATTACTGCCCTACCTGGCTTTGAAAAAGGCCACTTCGCAGTACAAGACGGCGCCGCGCAGCTCGCCGCACACTATTTACAAGCGAAGCCTGGTGAGCGTATTTTGGATTGTTGCGCTGCTCCCGGTGGAAAGACGGGCCATATTGCAGAACTTACGCCAGATCTCGATTACTTATTAGCGCTAGATGCGGACGGCGATAGGCTTAAGCGTGTACAAGAAAATATGATTCGGCTTAGGCACAACGTAGAGATAAAACAAGGTGATGCGACAGACCCGTCGACATGGTGGGACAACACATTGTTTGACAGAATACTGTTAGATGCACCTTGTTCAGCTACCGGGGTAATAAGAAGACACCCTGATATTCGCTGGTTAAGAAAGTCGAGCGACATTACTAATTTGGCGCAACTTCAACGTCGTATATTAGACACGCTATGGGGCTTATTAAAGCCAGGCGGCACTTTGCTCTATGCTACCTGCTCAATTTTACCCCAAGAAAATACACTACAAATTCAGCGTTTTTTAGAAGAAACACCTAGTGCAACCTTACACCCTTTGATTAAGACAGAGACCCTTGAAAGACCAGGTCGTCAAATTTTGCCTGGTGAGCAACAAATGGATGGTTTCTATTATGCGAGGCTGGTAAAGTCAAAATCATAGAATGCGCGAAAAGCGGCATTGTGGTTGTGTAGGTGAACACGTAGCAAGGCAAAATAATAACGATGAAAATCATCATTTTGGGCGCGGGCCAAGTTGGCGGCACGCTCGCAGAGAACTTGGTCGGCGAAAATAACGAGATCACCGTTATAGATTCAGACCCAACTATTCTTCGTTCATTGCAAGATAGGCTCGATTTACAGGTTGTTACGGGCGTAGGTTCACATCCCGATGTGCTAAGAAAAGCCGGCGCGGAAGACGCTGACATGCTTATTGCTGTGACAAATAGTGATGAAAGCAATATGTTGGCTTGCCAAGTTGCTTATAGCCTATTTAAGACGCCTACCAAAATCGCACGGGTTCGTTCTGAACAATATATTATTTATCAAGAACAACTCTACAAACAACAAGATATCCCCGTAGACCACATCATTGCGCCTGAACAGCTAGTAACAAAAGCAATTAAGCGCCTAATTGATTACCCTGGCGCACTGCAAGTAGTAGAGTTCGCAGACGGTAAAGCTAGCTTAGTAGCGGTAAAAGCCTACTATGGTGGATTGCTAGTAGGCCATGCGTTGTCTGCACTTAAAGACCACATGCCTAACGTCGAAACCCGTGTTGCCGCCATTTACCGTCGTGGCCGCCCTATTCGTCCTCTTGGTACTACGGTAATCGAAGCAGATGATGAAGTCTTTTTCATCGCCGCCACTAAACATATTCGCGCGGTCATGAGTGAGCTGCAAAAGTTAGAATCTAGCTACAAACGCATTATGATTGCTGGTGGCGGGTTAATTGGCGCAGGTCTCGCTAAAAAGCTTGAACACAACCACAACGTTAAACTCATTGAATATAGCCCTGAGCGCGCAAAGTATCTCTCGGCTCACCTGGACAAAACCATTGTATTTAGTGGTGATGCTTCTGATCCTGAGTTACTCAGTGAGGAAAATGTAGAGCAAGTAGATGCGTTCATCGCCGTTACTAATGACGATGAAGCTAATATTATGTCGGCAATGTTGGCTAAGCGTATGGGCGCACAAAAAGCGATGGTACTTATTCAGCGCAGTGCCTATGTCGACCTTGTTCAAGGTGGCGAGATTGATATTGCCTTTTCGCCTCAACAAGCTACTATTTCGGCCTTGCTAACACACGTTCGAAGAGGCGACATTGTTAATGTTTACTCGCTGCGCCGCGGTGCTGCAGAAGCTATAGAAGCTATTGCACATGGTGATGAAAACACATCTAAAGTTGTAGGTAAGCAAATTGGCGATGTCAAGCTACCACCAGGTACCACTATAGGTGCGATTGTGCGTGACGATCAGGTCATCATTGCTCACAGCGATACTATGATAGAACCGAACGATCACGTTATTCTGTTTTTGGTCGATAAAAAATATATCAGCGATGTTGAGAAGCTTTTCCAACCCAGCGCATTTTTCTTTGGCTAAGCCTAACTACGCCAGAACGTGGGTGAAAAGAGCACGAGTAGAGAAAATACCTCAAGTCGTCCAAAAACCATTGCAACCACCAGCAACCATTTACCACCATCGGTAACATCGGCGTAGTTGGCCGCAACACTCCCTAAGCCCGGGCCTAGGTTGTTAAGCATCGCTGCTGTTGCGGTGAACGCACTCAGATTATCTAACCCTGTTGCTATAAGGCCAATCATAATGATAACAAACACTACTGCATAGGCAGAGAAGAACCCCCATACAGCCTCTACGACTCTATCGGGCATGGCTCTGTCACCGAACTTAACACTGTAAACGGCTTTGGGGTGAATAAGCCTGTCAACCTCGCGCTTACCTTGTAAAAACAATAGACATACACGCACCACTTTCAAGCCACCACCAGTTGAGCTAGCACAACCACCAATAAAGCTTGAGAAAATAAGCATGATGGGTAAAAACGTAGGCCAAACTGAAAAGTCAGTAGTGGCAAAGCCTGCTGTAGTACTAATTGAGACAGCCTGTATCATAGCTTGATCGAGTGCCTGTTCAGCCGAGCTGTAATAACCTGACAACGTAAGTACTAGAAAACAAATACCTATTAGCGACGCTTGAATGAAAAAGAATGCTTTAAATTCAGGATCTTTAAAATACCCTCGCACTGTACGAGAACTTACCGCTGCATAGTGCAATGAAAAGTTAAGTGCGGCTATTAACAAAAACACTGTACATACTATGTTTACCATAGGGCTGCTAAAGTAACCCAAACTCGCATCATGGTTTGAGAAACCGCCGATAGCGACCGTTGAAAAAGAATGACATATCGCATCAAAAACGCTCATTCCCGCCAACCAATAAGCGCCCGCACAAGCAATAGTTATTGAAAGATAGATGTACCAGAGATGCTTAGCGGTGTCGGCTATTCTGGGCGTCATTTTATTATCTTTAACAGGCCCAGGCGTTTCGGCACGGTACAGCTGCATGCCTCCAACACCAAGAATAGGAAGAATAGCAACCGCAAGTACAATGATACCCATACCACCCAACCACTGTAATTGCTGTCGGTAGAACTGCACGGAGTGAGGCAGAAAATCGATTCCTTCAATAACTGTCGCCCCCGTCGTTGTTAAGCCAGAGAACGACTCAAAAAAGGCGTCGGTCACTGTCATGCTAGGCTGCTCAAGCAGTATCAACGGAATAGCTCCAACACTGGCCAGTACAGACCAAAAAAGAGCAACAATTAAGAAGCCTTCGCGTGCACGTAAGTCATTTTTTTGTTGACGGTTTGGGTACCATAGTGCCATTCCCCCTAACACACAAAGCACGAACGCAAGGACAAAAGGCAAGCCACTACCGTCTTCATATATCAACGACACGATGGAAGGTGGGATCATCGTGACACTAAAAAGCGCAATCAGAAGCCCAAGAATTCGTATGATGGCACGGTAGTGCATAAGTGGTTATGCCTTTATTGTTATCGTGGCGGTAATGTTTTTAGTCAGTCGATTATAGGACTATAGCGAACAAGGGGAAACCCTTGTTTCCCCTGTTTTATTTCTACATGGCATCAACAAATGCGGCTTATTTCATCGCCAAAACCGTTTTTACCATTTTACTGATACTTTGATGTGCCTCGGTAATACTCTGTGCCAGCATATATGCTGGTGTTGTCACTAGTTTAGCTTCATTATCTACGACGACATCATCAACGTCACAAGCAACATGTTCAGCGCCAAGTGCGTTAAGCCCTTGCGCCGTTGCTTCGTCATTACCAATCGTCAGCTTTACTTGATTACCATACACTTTTGCTGCTAATACAGGGGCAATACATGCGTACGCGGCAGGCTTTTTGGCTTTGGCAAACGACACACAAGTACTGAGTACATCTTCATTAAAACTACAGTCATTTCCCTCTAGAGCAAAGGTACACAGGTTTTTTGCAGCACCAAACCCTCCTGGTAGAATAAGTGCATCAAAATCATCGACGTGGCACTCTGTTACAGGTTTTATGTCGCCACGTGCTATGCGGGCAGATTCTACCAACACATTTCTTGATTCGTTTTCAGCCACCTCACCGGTAAGATGATTCACAACATGAAGTTGACTCACATCAGGTGCAAAGCACTGATATTGGGCCCCCTCTAATTCAATGGCGAGTAACGTCAACACTGATTCATGGAGCTCTGCACCGTCGTATACGCCGCTACCGCTCAAAATTACAGCCACTTTTTTCATATTGTCCTCCTAGGCGTTGTTCCATCTACTTATTCAAAATTTGGCTATTAAACAGTCAACTGTTCAAAAAAAGTTCTTAATAATACGTAACGATATTGTAAACGGGTATGCTACATTACTCGACCAGCTTGGTTAAACCAAAATAATGCATACACCAAGTTATCCACACAAAAAGGAATGGTTTGTAGCAGGAATGCTGCTGTCACGTCGTAGTCTCATTCCCTTATTTTTCTTGATTAAGAAGGTGATCATTGTATTTACAAAGATCGTCTAGATCATTGTGCGCAACACTTTAGACCACAAAGTTATCCACAACCTGCCGCGCGCAAGTTTAATGATCCCGTTAATGCATTAATCTTACGCTGGATTGTGGCGATCTGGCATGTGCTGTGGCATCCTTGCGCTCATATTTGATATTGGAAAATCGTCGTTTATGTCTGATTCTAAAAAGCCTCCATTTATTCTCGTTGATGGATCTTCCTATTTGTTTAGAGCGTTTCACGGTCTGCCGCCACTGACAAACTCAAAAGGCCAAGACACAGGTGCCATTTATGGTGTGGTGAACATGCTGAAAAGCTTGATCAAACAGTACAATCCGACACACATGGCGGTCATCTTCGATGCCAAAGGTAAAACCTTTCGTGATGACATTTATAAAGAGTATAAAGCGAACCGACCTCCAATGCCTGAAGAGCTTAGAAGTCAGATCGAACCACTCCACGCTATTATTCGCGCTATGGGTCTTCCTGTTATTGTTGAATCTGGCGTAGAGGCGGACGATGTCATCGGTACACTTGCCCACCACGCTACAGCAAAGGGGATAGATACTTTAATAAGTACGGGCGATAAAGACATGGCACAGCTCGTCAATAAGCATGTTACGTTGATCAATACGATGACCAATCAATTGATGGACATCGAGGGAGTGAACACTAAGTTTGGCATCCCACCAGAGCTTATAATCGATTTCTTAGCGCTCAAAGGTGACAAGGTTGACAATATACCTGGGGTACCAGGTGTGGGTGATAAAAGCGCGCAAGCATTGTTAAATGGCATCGGTGGTATTGAAGCGATTTATCAAAATCTAGACAAGATTGCCGAACTGTCGTTTAGAGGCAGTAAAACTATGGCGGCGAAGATGCAAGAACACGAAGAACAAGCTCGCCTTTCTTACACACTCGCGACTATCAGTATTGATCTTGAACTTGACTATGATGTTGAAGAGTTAATCCCCGAACAAGCGAACAATGAGCAGTTACGCGACTTGTTTGCAGAATATGAATTTAAGCGCTGGCATAGTGAAGTCAGTGCCCTGCTAAGTGGTGATGTTACTCCAGTGTCATCAGATAATGAGACAAGTGAGAGTAGTGACAACACGAACGATAGCACCTCGTCTGTTGAGATTGACAAATCACAGTATGAAACCGTGCTTGATGAGGCCTCATTTAACGCATGGCTTGAGCAACTCAAGAGCGCTGAGCTTTTTGCGTTTGATACCGAAACGACAAGTTTAAATTATATGGACGCTGAAGTAGTAGGCGTTTCATTTTGTATTGAACCCGGCAAAGCGGCCTATGTGCCGGTTGCTCACGATTATCCTGATGCTCCCCCGCAGCTTTCGAGAGAGTTTGTTCTTAATGCGCTAAAGCCCATCTTAGAGTCAAATGAGATCATTAAAGTTGGCCAACATATTAAGTACGACAAAAATGTACTGGCCAACTATGACATTATTCTTAATGGCATTGGTTTTGATACGATGCTTGAAAGCTATGTATTAAATAGTACAGCACAGCGCCATGATATGGACTCACTCGCTCTTGCTTATCTAGGGCATAAAACTATTCATTTTGAAGAGATCGCCGGAAAAGGTGCCAAGCAACTAACATTCAACCAAATAGGGTTAGAGGAAGCGGGTCCTTACGCGGCAGAAGATGCCGATATCACGCTACGTTTGCATCAGGTCATATGGGATAAACTTAAAGATATCGACCCGCTTAAACGCCTACTTATCGACGTAGAAGTTCCACTTGCATGTGTGCTGTCGCGTATGGAGCAAGAAGGTGTACTTATCGATAGCCAGAGATTGCGTCAGCAAAGCCAAGACCTTGCAACACGCATAACAGAGCTTGAAAAAGACGTACATGAGGAAGCAGGAGAGCCGTTCAATTTAGGGTCAACCAAGCAGCTACAGCATATTCTATTTGAAAAGATGTCGTTGCCTATTATCAAGAAAACGCCAAAGGGCGCGCCTTCAACATCTGAAGATGTCCTTCAAGAACTAGCGCTAGAGTATTCGTTACCACAGAAGATCATGGAATACCGTGGTTTAACGAAATTAAAGAATACCTACACTGATAAGCTTCCTAAGATGATTAATCATCGCACTGGTCGAGTTCATACTTCGTATCACCAAGCTGTTACGGCCACAGGACGCTTGTCATCGACCGATCCTAATTTACAAAACATTCCTATTCGAAATGAAGAAGGCCGTCGGGTACGTCAAGCCTTTGTACCACGAGAAGGTAATAAGATTGTAGCGGCAGACTACTCACAAATCGAATTGCGTATTATGGCGCATCTTTCCGGCGATAAAGGCCTATTGGACGCGTTTGCCCACGGCAAAGACATTCACAAAGCCACCGCAGCGGAAGTATTTGGCGTCCCTCTTGAAGAAGTCACTACAGAACAGCGACGCAGCGCCAAGGCGATTAACTTTGGTTTGATTTACGGTATGAGTGCTTTTGGATTATCAAAACAACTCAATATTCCAAGAAACGAAGCGCAGAAATACATGGACCTTTATTTTGAGCGCTATCCTGGTGTTTTAGAGTACATGGACACCACCCGTGAAGGTGCTAAAGAGAAAGGCTATGTTGAAACAGTATTTGGTAGACGTCTTTACCTACCTGATATCAAAGCGAGTAATGGTGCTCGTCGAAAAGGTGCAGAACGCGCCGCGATAAATGCACCAATGCAGGGAACGGCGGCAGATATCATCAAAATGGCAATGATAAAGGTCGATGACTGGATCACCAAAAACGCGTCAGAGGATGTGACCATGATGATGCAAGTGCACGATGAATTGGTCTTTGAAATTAAAGAGGACAAAGTTGATGAGTACGTGGCAACAATAAAAGCACTTATGGAAAATGCCGCGGCGCTGAATGTCCCCTTGGTAGTGGAAGCCGGTGTTGGTGAGAACTGGGATGAAGCTCACTAAATTGGTAATTAGATTACAGGTTTACGCTATATAGCCTCTAAAAAGCAGCAAATTTGGTAATTAAATTACAATTTATTCTTGCCTTTTTTATGCTTTATTGTACCATTACGCTTGTAGGGTACAGAGGTGAGAAAGCTGTTTTCAAA
>CAYVST010000086.1:13057-15334 GCA_964454185.1 uncultured Alteromonas sp. | reverse complement strand
CTCTGCGCTGTTCTCTGTCGCCCCTACCCTCATTCGCGGCACAACTTGCGCTTACTAAAACTAATCCTACTAGAGCGGCAACAGGACCGCTTTTCATGTTTTTAATCATGGTGACATACCTTTTGTTGGTTACTGCCATAAAGGATAACCATCAAAAGTGCAGAACCTTCGCAGAATACGTGCATAGCCTGCATATTTTCTGACAAGCGCATTGCCGTTGTTCACATTACGTCGTTATACTCAAAGCCATGAAACTATCTCATAAGCTATTGATTATCCTTATCGGGTTTACTTGCCTCTCCTTGCTCATTTCGCTTGTGATGGCGCGTATGAGCTTCGAAAGTGGCTTTAACAAGTTTATCGTCGGTCAGGAAGAGAAGCGTTTAGAACAGCTCAGTGCTCGTTTAGTGAATGACTTTATTACTAACGGAAACCGCTGGGACGGCATTGTGCTGAATAACGATGCTAACAGAAGGCCGCCACCTTCACGCAGAATGGCGCCTCCAGGCCCACCACCGCATCGTGCGCCATTAAGAGGCGTGGCGCTGTACCCTCCAACGGCAATCTTTGATGCCAACGGCAGTATAGTATCGGGCGTTGTTGATACCAGTGACGAGCACATTGAGGTGTCGGTGGTGCTGCGCTATCAAGGGGAAACAATCGGAACACTTCGCAGCTACCCGCCTAAGACGCCCAGTTCAAACTTAGAAACCACGTTTTTAACCGAGCAACGCTCTGCCTTTATGATGATTGGCATTGTGTCGTTGGCTATTTCGCTGCTCATTGCCCTATTGGTTATTCCCAAAATGCTAGCCCCTTTTAAAGAAGTGCTTAGCACAGTAAAAAACCTGACTGCGCGCAACTATGATGTAGATATAGACACGCAAAGAAACGATGAATTTGGCGATATAATGACCCACATTCACGCGCTTGCTGTCGCGTTAAAAAAGCACGAAAGAACGCAAAAACAGTGGTTAGCCGATATATCGCATGAACTTCGAACGCCATTGTCTATTCTTAAAGGTGAGATAGAACTTGTGCAAGCTGGTGCAAGGCAGATGAATGATGCCCAGCTGGCGTCGTTTGACCAAGAAGTAAATCGCCTCTCTAGGCTGGTTGACGATTTATATCAATTGTCGCTAGCCGATATTGATGGCTTGCACTTTGATTTCACCTCGATTGATTTTTCGGCGCTAGTGGCAACAGCACTTGATACGGTAGCAGTTAAACGTGAAGACAAAAGCCTTACTTTGGAGGCCGCCATCACACCTGCCATTGGGGTGCGAGGGGATGCACAGCGATTGTCTCAGGTGTTGCTAAATATATTGTTGAACGCTATTGAGTATACAGATAGCCCAGGCCAAATAATGGTATTGCTTGGTGCCGATGAAAAAACACTCACGTTAGAAATACATGACTCGGCCCCCGGCGTGCAGGCAGATCATTACGAACGCTTGTTCGACCCGCTTTTTCGAGAGGATGCCTCTCGTCAAGCAAGAACAGAAGGCGCTGGCTTAGGATTGGCAATTTGTCGGACCATTGTAGATGCGCATAATGGAAGCATCATTGCTGCACCGTCTTATTTAGGTGGGTTACAAGTAAAGATAGTATTGCCCATAGACAAACGTCATTTAAATAGTTGAGGCCTATGACACAACAGCATCATATCCTTATTGTCGAAGACGAAGTTAAAATAGCGCAAATTCTTGCCGACTATTTTGCGCTAGAGGGCTTTACTTCGAGCATGGTCCATTGCGGCGCTGAGGCAGAAGAGAAAGTTAAATCGCTTTCACCATCGCTCATCATTCTTGATCGCATGCTGCCTAACGTTGATGGCGTCACACTTTGTAAGCAAATTCGACGCTATTCTGATGTCCCTATTTTAATGTTAACGGCCAGAGTCGATGAAATTGATAGGCTTATTGGCTTGAACGCAGGCGCAGATGACTATGTTTGCAAACCGTTTTCTCCCAAGGAGGTGGTGGCAAGAGCCCAAGCTATTTTGCGTCGTAGCCAGCCCAAAGCGGCGTCGAGTAGTCTGAGTACATTATCCCATGGTGACTTACATTTAGATTTAGATGCTTATGTTTGCCGGCACAACAACACGGTTATTGAGCTTACGCCTGTCGAATTTCGGTTTTTGAAAACACTGATGCAAAAGCCTGGAAAAGTATTTTCAAGAGAACAACTAATGGAAAAAGGTTACCTTGACGATCGTATTGTTAGCAACAGAACCATAGACAGTCACATGAAGAACCTGCGCCAAAAGCTTGATAT
>CAYVST010000086.1:0-12957 GCA_964454185.1 uncultured Alteromonas sp. | reverse complement strand
TTTCGGGCAACGATAGCCCTATTCAGGCAGTATACGCGGTTGGATATAAACTTGTGTAATACCCGAATGCGTAAACTGCATAAATTGCGTAATTCGAATTAATCGCGGTAACCAACGCGTACACAGATCTCATGTAAACAGGGGGATATTTTGAATCACGAAATCGCGTTGATGCTGCGCAAAGTAATGGAAACCTACGCCCCTTTATCTGATGACACATGGCGCGATATGGCGCAGTTATGTAAAACGCGTATCATTGCCAAAAATACCAGCATTTATGCTGCAGGCGATGTCCCCACCAGCTTTGCCTTTGTCGCAAAAGGGTTGATACGCGGCTTTACGCTTAATGAGAGCGGTCACGAGTACAACAAAAACTTTTTCAGTGAAGGGCAATTTCCTGGGGCAATGACAGCCCTGCTTACCGCTACGCCATCGCGATTGGCATTTGAGACGATTGAAGAAAGCCATGTTGTCACAATAGATTTTGCTGGTTTTCGTCGCTTGCTGTTTAGCAACACAGAGTTGATGGCATTTCAAATACACTACTTAGAAAAAAACTGGTTGCTGCACAAAGATGCGCGGGAAATAGAATTAGTTCAAGATGACGCGACCCTGCGCTATCAACAATTCACTCGGGACTTTCCTGCCCTTGTAGACCGATTACCGCTTTATCATATTGCGTCACACCTTGGCGTAACCCCAACACAACTTAGTCGAATACGCAGCAAGCTAACTACATCGTAATCGCCTTTCACATTTATTTTTTGAAAATCAACCTATGTAAAGGAAAGCACACTTTCATCTCGATAATCTAGCGCCAACTTACGGCAAAAATGAAATATCGAGGTAGAACTATGTATGTTATCGACGCTCTTAATTGGCGCTACTCTGTTAAACAGTTTTCTGATCAAACGTTGCAGCCATGGCAAGTAAACCAACTGCTTGAAGCTACGCAACTCAGTCCATCTTCGTATGGTTTACAGCCTTATAAAGTGTTGGTGGTAACTTCACACGACGTTCGAGAACGCTTAGTGCCGTTTGCTTATGGGCAAAAACAAGTGGCAGAAAGTTCACATCTTCTTGTTTTTGCTACCCGCACTGACATTGATACCCCGCTTGTTGACGAATACGTTTCACTGGCTAAAGCGAAAAATGGCGCCTCACCCGCGTCTTTAGCTGGATTCGCTGAAATGGCGAAAGGTGCAATTAATGGTATGAATCAAGCCCAACGGGCACGTTGGGCCGAGCAACAGACGTTCGTAGCCCTTGGCAATATGATTACCAGTGCCGCCATGATGAAAATAGACACCTGCCCCATCGGCGGATTTGAGCCCGACGCGTTTGACCGTATTTTAGGGCTTAAGGAAAAGCAACTCACCTCAACGGTTATCTGCCCCATTGGACTACGCGACGAAAATGACAAATATGGTCAATACGAAAAAGTTCGTTTTGATGTAAGCCATCTTTTAGCGGAGCAGTAACATGTGGGCCTTTCCTATACTTGCGGTGTTCGCGGGCGCCGCCATTACACTGCAAGCGGGCATGAACGCACGGCTAGGTGTATTGTTTAAAAACCCACTGCTTGCTACTGCCATTGCGTTTTTATTGGCATGTGTATTTACACTGATATTCATGATGGCCACACACCGACAGCTCCCCGTAGCCAGTGACTTCAAGTCCATACCTACATATTTGTGGTTTGGCGGCATTTTAAGTGCGTTTGGCGTGGGCAGCTACTATTACCTTATACCCAAAATGGGCGTAGGCAGCCTAATGTCATTTGCCCTTTCTGGACAACTTATTCTGGCCGTGATTGCGGGGCATTTTGGCTGGTTTGAACAACCTATCAAACCCATTACCGTGAAAACAATTGTTGGATTGTTCGCAATGGTAGTGGGTATCATCTTCATAAACGGGGGAACAACCAATGCACATTAATCAGTTAAACCTACACAACTTAACCTCATTGTGGAAAAAATACGGCGCTTCAACTGTCGCTGAAACATTCAGCAGTGCACTATTGGCATCGAACAGCTGGCCTTATCGCGCATGGGTTGAGGGCAAACCAGACCTAGCGCTTCAGGTGACCAAAACCCCGCATAGCCACCGGTTATTTATGCATTCTGGTAACCCTAAAAACCAAGCAGTACAGCAAGACGCAACCACTCAACTTAACAGCGATTGGCAACTTGAATTTGAGCAAACTGCGATGTATTTGCCGCTGAAAAATTATCAAACCAAACCGATAGAAGACAGCAGTTTCGTGCTGTCTAAAGTAACGGATTACGCGCATCTACAAGAGTGGCTAGCAATAAGTAGCGAGGCCTTCAACTACGAAATGGACGAGAACGTGTTCACGCCGCTTTTAAACGACCCCGATATTGAAATTTATTTAGGAAAAGTAAACGAAAAGCCAGCGGTAAGTGCTCTTCTCTTTAAAACGGACAATGTAACAGGCCTGCATCAAATGGGGGTAAAAAACGCCTTTCAAGGGCAAGGTCTGGCTAAAAAAGCCATGCACTTGTTGCTAGACAAAGCTGTGAAACACGGCTCAGATTATATGGTGCTGCAAGCATCACCGATGGGCCTTCCCCTTTATCAAGGCTTAGGTTTTGAGAGCATTTTTGAACTCACATATTTTAATGCGAAGTGATGGTCGCACACGCGTTAAATAGTAAAAATTGTCTCCACCAGCGCCGTGCTAAACGCAGCAAAGACAAAAAAGCACCCGATTGGGTGCTTTGTGTTTTTGTATCAGCAACGCCGTTCGTTACATTGGCGTCGCCAATTGCTTGAACATACTAATTACTTAACAGGGATTACGTGTAGTACACCTACTTCTACTTTCACCACTTCAACGGTTTCACCTTTTTTAACTGCCTGGGTACACTTCACCGCCCAAGCCACACCCGAAAAGCGCGCTGAGCCCGGCTCTGCGGGTGCAACATCAGACTCCAAATCAAAGGTAGTACCAATCCAGTCTGACTTTACTTCTTTAGGTGCACGGTCTTTTTGTAGCATTTTTAGGGGTCGCCACACCACAAAGGTTAGCACCGCGTCGATAACCGCAATAACAGCAAACGCAGATAGCAATGACTCATCAATAATACCGAGGTAAATTAGCCCTGACGTAAGCATCATTGATATGCCTAACGTCAACAGCAATATGGTTGTAAACCCCATAATGACTTCTAGGATAAGTAATACCAGCCCTAGACCCAGTAAAAAATGAGGAAGATTGGTTAGCATGTTATCCATCGCTACGCCTTTTTACCAATAGAGTTAGCAATTGTCATGGCCTGAGCAACCACACTGCCGATCTCCGTACTACTGTCGGGTAACAGCACAATAGAAGACTCCTTGGCAATTTTCTCTTTTGCCACAATAGCGCCTTTCGCTAAGTCTAGCTGCACGGCTTTCTGCCCCTCTTGGGTTGCGGCTGCTTTACCCACTGTTTCTAGGGCTTCGGCGTCGGCTTTTGCCACGCGAATAATGGCTTGAGCTTCACCATCGGCTTTTAGTATTTGTTGCTCTCTATCAGCTTCTGCGGCAAGAACAATAGCTTGCTTGTCACCTTCAGCGCGGTTAATGGCTGCCTGCCGGTCACCTTCAGATTCTAAAATTTGTGCACGCTTTAAACGCTCCGCCTTCATTTGCTGTTCCATCGCATCAAGCACAGAGTTCGGCGGGTTGATATCTTTTAGCTCATAGCGCAATACCTGCACGCCCCATGGTGCTGCCGCTTCGTTGAGGGCCGAGACAATGTTGGTGTTTAACAAGTCGCGTTCTTCAAAGGTTTTGTCTAACTCCATTTTACCCAGTTCAGAACGCATAGTGGTTTGCGCCAATTGGGTAACGGCAAACACGTAGTCTTCAACACCGTACGTCGCTTTGTAGGGGTCTACAACTCGGAAATACAGCACACCATCAACACTAAGGGTAATGTTGTCCCGGGTAATGGCTGATTGTTCAGGCACGTCGCCCGCTTGCTCTTTTAACGAACGATTGGCTGCTACTGTATCGATAAAAGGTACGATAAAGTTTAAGCCTGCCTCAAGGGTAGTGTTGTACTTTCCAAATCGCTCAATAATAAAAGCGCGGTTTTGCGGTACAAACTTAATTGACGATTTAAGGCCAATAATAATCAGCACTAACAAGATAACTTGATACGACAACGCGTAGTCTAGCAAACTCTCTAATTCCATTTACGTACTCCTTCAATGGGAAAACAACAAGGTTCAAAGGTTTTATACCACAATTTAACGTAGTTTTTGCGTTCAATAAATCAATGTTAAGGCTAAATAGGTAACGCAACCGTGGATTAACACGTACTTCTAAACATAAAGAACAATATAAAAAATGGGAAGAGCAACTACACTAAGTGGTTAAATAGAAAATAAAAAATAGGCGGCAAAGGCCATGAATTGGTTAAAAGCTATCTTGTTTGTCATTGGTCTTCATGTTCTTTGGGGTTCCCATGCTGCTGCCAATGATTCGAACAGGGACAGTGATGGCGCAGCTATTCAAAATGTAAAAGTGCTGCAAGATAGCACCAATCAGGATGGCAGTATCGACTATTTCCACACGCTGTTATCACAAGCCCTTGATGTCACCACAAAGGAGTTTGGTGACTACAAGTTTGTTAACGTAAGCCTTCCCTACTCTCAAGAGCGTTCCCTGCATTTTCTAAACGAACGCAACCGCCTTGATGTTATGCACACGATGACCAATTCCGAGCGTGAAAATACCTATAGAGCCGTTAAGGTACCTCTGCTAAAAGGGCTAATGGGCTACCGAATGCTGATAACCAACGAACGTACCTTATCAAAAATAGAAAGTGTAAAAGACGATAAGGGCCTGAAGTCTTTAGTTGCATGCCAAGGCCAACATTGGCCTGACTCCGACATATTAGAATACAACGGTTTCCAGGTAACCAGGGTTGTTATTTTCGAAGCCATGTACGAAATGCTCTCGAAAGGGCGGTGTGACTATTTTCCGCGTGGGATCCACGAAGCATTTTCAGAGCACGATACCTTTATCGAGCAATACCCAAATTTGAGGCTTGTGAAAAATGTGATTCTACATTACGACGCGCCTGTGTACTTTTTTGTAGGAAAAACAAATCAATATTTAGCTGAGCGTATCGGCACTGGACTTAAACGCCTTGATAACACGGGGCGCTTGGATGCATTGCTAAAAAGTAACCCCACTACAGCGCGCATATTTCCGTTAGAGCAATGGCAGAACCTCAAAGTGATTGAACTCGACAACCCAAAACAAGACAGGCTCATTGATACATCACGTTTTATAAAATTGGGAAAACAACCAGCATCAAATTGAAGGTTTAATATATTATTAGTGGCTTAAGTACATGAACGCCCTAAAATTTCTAGGGCGAATAACTTGTGCATTTTGGTCTAGAAAAGGCGCGCTCTACCACATCTTCCTTTTGTCTACCCAAGCAATGGCAGCTGCAAACCAGCCTGTGGCCATCAAAAACAAGCCAAGCCAAAAAAGTGCAGACAATTTAGTAGGCTCGCCCCAACCACCATACAAATAAAATATTGCGCCACAAACAAGTAGCATAACAACGCTCAACATTGCCTGTTTTCGTTCTTTAAAACCAAGAAGCCCAAAAGACACCCACATTGGCACTGACTGCCAATCTTCAGATTTTTTATCAATCATTTTCACTCTCTCTGTTAGTTTAGAAATATCAATTTCAAAAACAGAAGCTAATGATTTTAGTGTTTCTTTACTGGCTGGGTTGCCAGCTTCCACTCGTTGAATTGTTCTAAGACTAAGCCCGGCCATATTGGCAACTTGCTCTTGTGACCAGTGCTTTTTCTCTCTTAAATTCTTAACAATCATAAACTCTGCCTCTGCGGGGTGAAAATTAGTAAAATAACTCGACTGTCGGTGACGACTTTATAGCGTCACCCATGCGTCAGTTCATAAAAATCAAATAGTTAACAAGATAAGGTCATCTTCATACTGGTCATCTTAGTTACGAGCGATTTGCTTTTTTCGAGACTCTGAAGTAAACAACCATCAAAACTATCCAGCCCAAAGCGCCTACTACCATAGGTATTACAGACGCATTAATTGCTTTATCTGCAAAAATAAAATCTGGCTTTCCGCTCTGCCACAATACCCATTCGAACCCTATTTCAGACGCTAACGTTTTGTGACCTGAGAACAATGCAATGTAGCCGTCGCCAGTAATTGGGTTTACCCTGATACTGGTATTGATGGCAGGGTCATTACTGCCATCGTGCCCAATAACAAACTGCCCATCGGATAAGGGGGCATACAACATTGCGCCTTGCCCCCAAATGGGTGCCCCCATCACTGTTGCCATTGGCGTAGACAAGGCGTTAACTAATTGCGGTTCAGCAATAATAGATTGAAGCAAAGCCACCAAATCATTGGCCGATGTATTAAGTGCTGTTGCGGCAGACGAGGCATACTGAAATGCAGCGACTTGTTGACCAGCGCTATCGTAAATTGGTGTGCTGTTTTCAGACGATGCAATGAAATTAAAATTAGACCGCGCCAACCCTCTGGGTTTAAGAATATTGTGCGTAACCCACGACTCGTAGCTGTCACCCGTGATGTCTTCTACAAGCAATTCGAGAAGTAAATAACTTCCGCCTGAGTATTTAAACTCTGTACCTGGAGAAAGCCCCACTGCCACTTGCTTTTCTTCATTTGAACTGCGGGGGTTGTTTAGCGTCTCAACAAGGCCGGGCACGCTTTCATCTTCTGTATAATCACCAAAACCTAGGCCATCGGTTAGCCCTGCAGTATGACTTAACAAACGAGCAATGGTGACCTGCTCATGATCAAATGCACTTTCAGGTAGCTTCCAGCGTTTGATATAGCGCTCCACGGCGCTGTTTACCGAAATCTTTTCTTGTTGCGCGAGAGTGTGAATAGAAACGGCTGCAATAAGCTTACTCATAGACGCTGCAGGGAATAGTGTATCTCCATTTACTGTTAGAGCGGTGCTCTCATTGTTGGCATGGTTGGCGCTATTGGCGGCGGCATTGTGATAATGACGACCTACAACCTTCCCCTCTTCTAGCAGTATCAGCGCACCATTGCCTTTTAAGCTTTCTGACACCGTCGTTTTTGCGTATGCCATAAACCCGTTATGATCATTTGGTTCTGCCACTGGCGTCATCCAAACACCTTCAAACGACAAGAATAGTGCAACGGGAACCCATAAAATTGCGGGCAACAGCACTAACGTAATTTTGGCAACTTTACTCATCTTGAAGCACCTTCTTTTTAGTCTGTAACAATAAAAACGCATCAACGTTTAAACATTAAACCAGTGCGAGAGTTTTGAATTGATGACGAGTACAGAAGTTGTTGCAAATCGTGCGGTGTTAGCGTTTTTTCTGAGATTTCTGCGGCTGTATTGGCGCTAGTTTGAGATTTGAAGTGGCTAGGGTTGATTTTGCGTGATGAAGGATGAAGCTCTCTGCGCCTAAGCCCATCTACCGATGCTCAAGGGGTCAATACTTCTTTTCAAGAATCGTCTTAAATTTACCTTTAAACTTGACGGAGAATGGGAAAGTCTCTAAATGATAATTGGGGTTACGTAGTGTTTGAGCCTAAAGACTTGCAAATGGTTGCCAAAACATTTCAAACCAAACGTCAACAAAGACGTAAACCGCTAAGTGAGGAACGAAAGGAGCAACTAAGAACGCAGCTAGCGAGGGTCAAACGATGAACGCAAAAGTACATACAAT
Source organism: uncultured Alteromonas sp. (assembly GCA_964454185.1). Classification (GTDB taxonomy): domain Bacteria; phylum Pseudomonadota; class Gammaproteobacteria; order Enterobacterales; family Alteromonadaceae; genus Alteromonas. The sequence continues at coordinate 5,197 of CAYVST010000086.1, read as the reverse complement.
CTTATCGTACCGCTTACTTACCCAAATCTACGTTGACGGTGCCTTTAGAAATCCCCCCGGCCCCCTGTGGTGTGGACTGGTGGTTTCACTATGTTGTTTGTTGCAGTTCATTTAAATTACATCTTTTTATACAGGCCTGATTGAATGATTTTTCCCGTAAACCCCAAACTTTCGATATGTTTTCTATACACCCTATATAGGCTTTCCCCCATTCTAGGATCAAACGTCATTGATTTTACATGGGAGAATGGGTCAAATCGATATTTATGGATTGTTCGATCCGCCAGGTTACATGGATCAAGATAAATTAGCCGCACCTCTTCTTCATGCTTGAAAGCAATACGTTTCATCATCAAAGATTTAGCTTGATAGTAACTGCCGTCCCTCGATTTACCATTGTCACGTATTTCTTTGGCTAGATTAGTTAGTTTCTTCTTCGGATAATAATCAACCTTACCTATAAAACATGATATTTTGGGGTATCTAGCGGTATCTTGATAAAGCGAGTTAAACAAGCTCGAAATGGTTGTTTGGATCTTAACGCCATTTTTCTTAGGTGCATATATTCGCCACATAGCATCACTTTCAACATTAAGCGACCAACACTGCCCATATGCTCTATCTCTAAGTATCGAAACGTATTCCGTGCCATTTTTCTGTACCATCGGCGTGTTAAACAAGAAGTTCTCAGAAGGATCATCCCAGAGGCTGGGCTTCACCAAGACATTTGTCTTTGTTTCAAACATATCTAGCAAATAGTCCACCGACATAATTCGATAAATTTTTGTCCCTCGATCGGAATTATCAATGTGGATATAGTTTTCATGTTCCATATGCGATCCTACAAACAGAGTACATTACACTAGCGTTTTTGCGGTTGCATGTACGCCCCTAGTTGTGAGGGAAACCGACGAAGAAACCGAAAAGAACACTGTAGAGCATGAAGTTGACGGAGTCTTATAAGAACTACATAGAGGACTATTAGGAGAGCCGTCGAACTTACGAATAGCAGTTGACCGAACTATAGTAATTCCAGTTAAAAAAAGGGAGCATTAAGCCCCCTTTGGGCATCCTCAAATTATCACCCTTTGCGTTTTATGGGTATACGCCATGTTTTGTAGCCATAATCATGCGCGTCCAGCATTTCAGTACTATTGCGCTTACGTCGATACCTACAATACACAAAGTTTTCATCGCGTGAATTGCTCATAGTTCGAACCCTCCTGTCACGGTAGGCTTATCGCAGATAATCGGATCGTAATCTGATTTTGTACACAAATTGCCATATTTAAAAGGACATGGCGTGTCCTTAAATAAAATTAAAGCCATATTGGGCTCCTTATCTTAAAAATAAGGAACTCATTGAAATACCTTTAAAAACCGCCAGTACCTGCAAAAAAATCAAAAAAATTCTTGCTCAATTCTATTGCTTTTCCGTGGTCTTTTACGATACTTTGGGTACGAAGATTAAAACGGTCGCATGTTTTTCTTCTTGGGTCCATTTCCAAATCAATGAGTCCCATCACCTAAAGGCCAGCTACCAACTGGCCTTTTCTTTATGACACCAGAACACCTAACAGGCATTTACCTGTATGCATTACCAGCGCATGACTAGAGGTTAGTGAGGTTTCGCCCTGATTGCAACCCAATATCTGGTGGTATTTCAAGCAGTCAAACTGGTACAAATTTCAGGTTAGTAACTCCTTACTTTTTAAGATAAGTCAATGACTAAATATCTGGAGCGCAAGAGTTTTATCAAAAGCATTTTGTCAAAAGTTTTTTTTATTCTTAGCCTTAGGTTTTTATAAAAACGCGATATATAGCGGCAAAAACTAGTTAATAGTACAACATTTTGTGATTTACAGGTTTCTCTCTAATATTCATATACCCAAGGATTTAACACTTTAGCCTTGTGTACCTTCTCAATGTAGGGCCATAGTTCCCCTGTGTGCTTGTACTGGCTGTAAGGGTCATACGTAAGGGATAACCTCTTATGGCCCGCAAGGATAGCCGCAAGGTGTTCAGGGCACCCTATTTCCTCTAAGGCAGTTGATAAGTTTTTCCTAAGACTATGGATACTAGCCTTGTACCCTTCGACCTTACTAAAGGTACCCGTAATCTTACTTATACGGCTAGAAATACAGTTAACGTGGGTTTCGTTGCGTACCTCAGGGAATAACTGTATATCACCCTCAGACCGCTTTAGGCTTCTTCTAATAGAGGTTCTATGATAGGGCTTACTGGTAATACTCTTTTCGCGTTCCCTGTTTTACCCTTTCGAATCTCGATAAGGTACCTACCGTCTTTCTTTAGGACCTGTTCACGCTTGACTAAAGCTAATACGCTAAGGCGCCCCCCAAGGAATGGTAGTAAACGCATAAGGTAATACGTGGCGTAAGCGTAAGGATATGTATCGGTCTTTAACGCTTTTAACGTAGTTTGCTCTAGTAGAGCTATACCTTCGTCGTTAGTAAGGGTCCTAAAGTGTTCGGGTTCACTCTTAGTTAACGATGGTTCTACCTTTACGTCTTTCCATATGTTAGGCCCGTCGAACTTTTCCCGAGCTAATCCCCAACGCCATACCGCAGCGATTTTAGACTTATAGTGAACTACAGTGGCTTGCGAACGACCTTCGTTAAGTAACGTGTCTATAAACATTTGGGCAATACCGGGCGATATATTCCCGGCATAGTCGTCAGCTTCTAGGTAGTCGATAAGTTTAGTCTTTGCGGTACTAACGGTACTTATGTATTTTTGTGGTTTCTTGTCTTTGTTGGCCTTTAGCCAATCATCGAATGGTTCGGATATAGATATTTTGTATTCATCGGGAACGTTGCCCGTAAGGACAGCTTTATAGGCTTCTTCATGTGCCTTATCGCCCTTAAAGGCATTGTTATTGGGGTCCGCCGCGTAGGTAAACATGTTTTCCGTACCGTTCGCCTTAGCGATACGTTCCATACGTTCGTATTCTCGTCTAAGGTCGGTAAATACAGCATTAAAACGAACCTTAGCAGGCCGCCCTGATTTTACCTCTTGTAACTTAGGGTTCATATCAGCGTTGATAGAATCGCGTGTAATTTTGGCTTGGGTAAGGCTTTTCGTTTCCAAAGAAAAACAAATATCTTCGTCTTAGTAGAGGTTAGATAACGCTTTAGACACCCTACGACGAAACGACCAGACACCTGTAGGGGACTTTTTGAGGTTTTTAGTTTCCATATGAAATCCTTAAATGTGGCCTTGAAGTGGACCTCCGGATTTAATACGGATAAGAGTAGTATTGCCGAAAAGACTAAAAGTAAAGCGGGGTAAGGAAGTTGGTCGGTGTGAGAGGATTTGAACCTCCGACCCCTGACACCCCATGACAGTGCGCTACCAGGCTGCGCTACACACCGACCGAAAGAGCGAGTTAGTCTACTTAATTTCAAATACTTTGCAATGTAAAAAACCAAATAACCGCTTAAACGATTATTTGGTAATCAAAATACGTTTTAATTGTGCACTTTACAGCGCGTTAGCACTTACATCTTTGATTTTTGGCCACTCTTGGTCAGCCTCATCAATGTGGGTAGGAATGCTCTTTGCCCATGCTTTATACACGTTTTCGTCTTTATTAACGTAAAGCACACCATCTACAATTTCAAAAGCCTTACCGTTAATTTCAAACTTCTTACCAAACGTTGCACCATAAGCACAGAAACCGCCATATGCCGGCGCATATTTATCAGGGTTACTAACAAACATGTCTCGGTTCTCTTCAGATGAAAAACGATAGATGGCATCGTTGTGAACTGCTGTGATGGTTGCTTTGCCTAGCACAGGTTTGCCCTGCGTAAAGTAGGCAACGGCATCGTGCCCGGCTAAAATAATGCCGTTATCATCCGTTTCCGTATCTACACCAGCCCACGCTGCACTGCTCGCAATAAGTGATACTGCCAATAAACTACTCTTTAAAAATGCTTTCATATCCAATCCTCTCAACGTCGTTATGCTGCTCAAAATAAGAATGTTAAAAAATTCGAATGAAATGATACGTGTTAAGGTCTAATTCAAACATGTTCAGAACACTTAAATTCTTGTCCCAAACGCCATGAATAATGTAGAGCTACTTTTTAACAAGCTTCAAATAAACGCCAATGTGTTTCACAACGGTCAGTATTGCGGAAATTGGCAGGTGGATACCTCAGGCAGTGGGTTTATTAATTTTCATACTATTACCCACGGCCAGTGTTTCTTGCATCAACCCGACGGCAACGTCATCGTGTTGAACAAAGGTGATATGGTCTTATTGCCGTTAGATAGCCCTCACTTTTTAAGCCCAAACAAACACGACACAAGAAGAAACACATCAATTATGTCTATACCCGTTGGCGAAGACATTGCCGAAGAAAGCGCGGTATTGCTTTGTGGCTACTTTGAATACCAACACCCTTTAATGCGCGTAATTGCAAAAGAATTACCTGAGTATTGGGTAATAAAGAAAGATGCAGAGGGCAGCAATGTACTTCACGAGAGTTTGCAGCTGCTCATTAGTGCGTCATTAGAGGCTTCAAACGAGGTTATCACTTCGTCAGTCATTCTCAACAAAATTGCTGAAATTACACTGTTACTTATCGTGAAGCATTTGATGAAGGAACACTCATCAACCGTTGGCACCATGCTTCACCCTGCCATTGCTAACAGCCTTGAAGCACTGCATAGCTCTCCAGAAAAAAATTGGAGCGTAGATAAGCTCGCCACCATTGCGAATATGTCAAAGTCGAATTATGCAGCAAAGTTCAAAGACTTTGCTGGCCTTACGCCAATAAAGTACCTCACGCAGTGGCGCTTGCGATGTGCAAGTAGCGACTTGCAATCTACTAGCGCCCCCATTATTACCATTGCCAATAAATATGGCTACGAGAGCGAGGCGTCATTTTCAAAGGCTTTTAAACGCGAGATGGGCGTGTCGCCTTCTAAACACCGCATAAGCGCCATGTAAAACATGGCCTGGAAAGCGATATGGCACCCCGTGCGCAAGCCTACGCCAACGTAAGGTAACACACGCCTGTTACCACCAGTGCAACCAATACATTTAATACAATGCCTTCTCTTGCCATGGTTTTAATATCAAATTTATCCGTTGAATAGGCAATGGCATTAGGAGCGGTGGCAACGGGTAACATAAACGCGCAGCTTGCGCTAATGGCCGCAGGAATCA